>NZ_JBWLUX010000019.1:0-124406 GCF_057784315.1 Mesorhizobium sp. CNPSo 4684
GCCGCGTCTTGTCGCGCAACAGTCTTTCAAAGCCTTCCGCGGCGAAGCGCTCCTGCCAGCGCCACACGCAGGGTCTTGGACTTGCCGGTTTGCCGCATGATCTCGACGGTCCCCACGCCCTCGCTGCTCAACAGAATGATCTCGGCGCGTGCTTCTGTGTGGTGCATTGCGATAGGGATATTCCTGTGCATGCAAACGCGCGAAAGGGAATCCCAAGCTGCACTCTTATATCCAGGCGAGAACCGCTAGCACCATCAGTCTGGATGTCGCCAAGCATGTCTTTCAGGTGCGCGGCGGTGGGCGCGGTCGTTGTGTGCCGGAAGTTCCGTTCCGACGATGTCGCTGTATTCGCCAGCAACGGATGTCACGACACGCAAGCTTTAGGCAGTCCGGTGCCTATCAATAAGTCCTTTCACCTTCTGTTTACGGTGCATTTCTGCGCGCACCCAGCGTCCCCGCATCTCTTCGCATTTCAAATGCATTTCGTTAAAGGACGTCTTCGCCACAGAAATCTGTTCATCTATTGACCTTTTGCCAGGGCCGCCTCCGAACTGCAGAGCGTCCTTGCACTCCTCAGGACTCGATGGCAATACCTCACCGAGATGTCTAATCAACTCGCTTCGGCATTCAGCGGCGCTGCTATCCAGAGACAAGCCCCTGACGATCTCGCCAACCTTTGTGTGCGCCTCTCTAAAAGGAATACCTCGAGTCGCCATACGTTCTGCGGCGACTGTCGTCATCGATAGACCATCCTCCAGATTTTCGCGCATCGATAGCGCATTGAAGGACATGAACTTCACGATTAGCGATGTAAGGGCCAGGGCGCGCTCTAGTGCTTCTTCTGCAACGCTCAGTGAAGAGCAGCCGTAGTTGCTTACCTCGATCGAGTTACTGAACGGCGCCTTGCAAGCGGCCGTTGCTGCAGAAACGTATGCGCCCATCACGGTGCTTGTCGATCCCTTTATGTGTTCCAGCAGGAAAGGGTTCTTTTTTTGGGGCAGCATGGAAGAGCCGCCAGCAAGATTGTCAGGAACGTCGATAAACGCGTACTCCCGCGTCGTCCAAACCTGCAGGTCCTGAGCAAAGCGGCTGAGCAAAATCGAAACACCAGCGAAGGACGAAAGCGCTTGCAAGTGATGGTCACGGCTAGCAACAGCATCAAGTGAGTTGAACGATGGCACTTCGAACCCCAGAAGATTGGCGGTTTTCAAGGGATCGATAGGTATGCTGGTGCCTCCACCGGCACCTGCCCCCATAGGGCAGTTCCGGAGTGCTTCCAGCAGGCAGTGAAGGCGCTGGCGCTCGCGCGCCAGAGCGAAGAAGACGCCAAGCAGGTAGTGCCCTGGCGATCCGGGGAGTGCAACCTGATATTGACTATACAACGGCGCGACAACTCCCGATGCTTCATCCACTCGCTGAAGCAAGGCATCTTGTGCATTTCCGATCTGTTGAGAGATGGAATACACAGCTTCCCGAAGCACCATGAGAGAAATGGTCGCGTTCAAGTCGTTGCGGGACCTCGCTAGGTGCACCCAGCCGGCTTTTTCAGGGCCAGTTCTTGCGGAGAGTTCGGCCTCATAGGCCAGATAGAGCCCACGCGGAGCATCGCGGCCCTCCAAACACTGAAAGCCCTCGTGCTGGAGGGCCAAGATGTGCGTGAGGAGTTCGGCAGCCGTTGCCTGGCTGACCAAACCCTGGTCCGCGAGCATCACGAGATGCGCTTCGTCTATGCTTGCCTGGTACCGTAGAAGTCGACCGTCACGCGCGATGTCAATTGGCGGGGCGAGCAACTTCATCGCATCGGGATGCAGGTTCCACTTGCTCTCGCTTGATCCAGCGACCTTCTTGTCGTCTGAGTCGCTAGCAGCCGACTCGGTATCGATCACAACAGAATTGATCATTCCGGCCGCTGCAGTGGCTGCGCGATTGAGGTCATCAGCAACTGCTATGGCGTAGGCTACCCGGTCTCTGAAATCACCATTTATTTGAAGTTCTTCCCCTTCAGATTTTAAAGGGCCCGCCTCAACCACCGTCGCGTCTGGACTTTGAGAAAAGCTCAGGTGTTTGAGCTTGCCGGGTTTATCGGCGAGTCGGAAACGGATGGCTCCCGCCGTTGCACTGCTCTGTGGACGCGTGAACGCTTCTCCAGCGTAGAGTCTAATCACCAAGTCAAGAATTGACGTTCCCAGAGCGTGCGAGAGCATGACTGGAATCATCCCTCCAGCCAGCCTGGGGTTGACCTCGATGATGACGGGGCCTGACTGCGCTATCACGAACTCCACGTGAGCCGGTCCAAAATTCAGGCCCAAAGCCGACACAGCGTGCCCGGCAAAAGATTCCAATTCCCGTTGCGATAGCTCCGGTAGAGGGGCCGGGAAATCGTGCCCAACCTCGACGAAGCTGGGAGCCGGGCCTTTGTGCTTGGAAAGAATTCCAAGGCAGTGCAGCGTCCCATCGTACGCAACTATCTCGGCAGAATATTCCTTACCCTCGACATAATCTTGGATAAGGATGTCCGGACTGGACAGACCAACTTGATCGAGTAGTGCGCCCCTTGCACTCTCAAACGCCTTGATGGTGGCTGCAGCACTATCGCATAACCTCACGCCGCTGCTGCCACTTCCGGACACCGGCTTGACGACCACGGGCAGAGTGGCTTGGACGAGAATATTTTCGACGTCTCGGAGGGAGGTCGCCAGTCGTGTTTCAGGGATCATGATTGAATGTCTCTGTAACTCCGCCGCCTGCTTCCATTTGTTGCGGCATGTGGCTATAGCCTCTGAATTCGCTGTTGGTAGCCCCATCGCGGTCGCGGCATTTGAGGCTGCTTCCACAAAGTAATCGGACGATGAGTATAGTCCCTTCAGCCTTCCTATTTTGCTGGCCACTCCGATAAGCTCGTCCGGATTGCGCGTTTCAGCTTCGATCACTTGATCCGCCGGGGAGTCTTTCAGAAACGGGTAGCGCGCTCGATTGCGTACAACGAGATACGGTTTAAAGCCCAAGGCTGCGGCCCGCTTCAGCAATAACTCGCCGGTGCCCGTCGTGTTGCTTTCTACGAAAAGGAAGCTACCTCGGCTCATCAAGCTTGCTCCAGAACATTTAAGACAGCTTCTCGGCTTTTCCGATTCCAAGGATATCGGTTCCACGGTGGGAGAGCCGTCGACGGATGAATTTCGGTCGCCGGCGCATCCAGGAGATTACCTTCGTTTAGACATCCGTTCTGCGCAAGCCACGCGCGATCGTATATAGCTTCGACGTAGCGGTGCCCTTCATCGGGGCAAATGACGACTATGGTCTCTTCTGGATACTGTCTAGCGCGCCACCGCCCAACGATGTAGCTTGCCCCGGATGTCGGACCTGCGAAGACGGCGTGCCGCTCGTGAAGGGTTCGTGTGGCAGCGAATGCGAGCGGAGCAGAGATGAGATGCACCTCGTCATACAGTTCATGCTTCACGTTCTTTGGGACGAGGCTGTTCCCCAGCCCCCGCAGTTTGCGTTCGCCATCCTCTTGGCCGAAGATCACGCTATTGAAGGTGTCCACTCCGATCAGGCGTGCGCCGGGTGCTTTTTGGCGGAGTCGCTCTATCGTCCCGCAAGTAGAACCGCCTGACCCTACGGACCCGACCAACGTCACGTCAGGGCCCAACGCCTCCGCTATTTGGTCGGCGAAGAGCTTATAGGCTGCTGGATTATCTTGCGTTTCGTACTGCCGGGGCCAAAAACAGCAGTGACCCAACTGTCTCATCCTAGCGTCTAACGCATCGAGACGGCTTCTTTGATAGCCACCCTGCTTCGCCTTTTCGGTTATTATGAAGACTTTAGCCCCTAATGAGTTCAGCCTGTTTTCCAGACCCCTGTCCATTACTGGGTCCGTGAAGATCTCAAGTTGGAAGCCACGTTCCCGGCAGACTACCGCTAAACCCAGTGCGAAGGTTCCGCTGGAAGTCTCGAGCACCTTCATGCCGTCCGTCAAAATCCCGCGGGCCAGCGCTTGCTGAATGATGTACTTTGCGGGAAGAAGCTTCATAAACGCGAACTGTGCTACGTAAAGGTTTGTTTCGCACCTGATGATGCTGGGAAGAACATAGGCATCAGAATAGCCGGAGAATGGCAGGCGTTTGCGGAATGCGTTCATCGCGCTCACCTCACTGACTGCCTGTCATAGTCAGATATATTTTTGGCGAGTCGTCGAAGGCCGATACATGAGCGAGCACGGACTGGAGCTTGAGGGGAAAATCAGCCGCCATTCGATCAAGCAAGATTCCGACCATTGTTCCGCTATGCGCGACTATAACCCCTAAAGCGCCGGTCGCCTCGGACGCTTTCAGCACGGAGTTCAGACGCTTCTTTGGAGCGCGCTCCTGATGCAGGAGCGCGCTGGCCGTAGCTATTTTGCCTATTGTGGCCGTGTCACCCTGCGGAATCGCTGTTCGTGCGCGGTCGAGTAATTCGTGATATTCTGCCCGTTGATTGGCAGAGATGTCACCTCGCCGTCGATCATAGTCCACGGTCTCAATCGTCCCTCCTTCATCGACACCTACGATTGCAAGCGGCGGCATTTGCCCTAGGAAGGAGAGAAGGCGACACGCTCGCTGCTGATATGCAACCACCCCAGGGTACATCACTCCGTCAGATGGTTCTATCTCCGACATCAGTGTCTCGATCAATGACGTAGGAATCCTGCGCTTGAAGCAGCGCGCGATTGACCGTGCAGCCGCAACAAGATCCGCGGACGAACTCGCCAGTCCTTTGCCTTCGGGGAGTTCCGATTGCAACAGCAGAATTCCTCCTGAGGCCTCGAGCGCAATCAAGAGATTCTCAGCCAGTCGTTTTGCTTTGACTTTATGTGACGGATAAACGGTCACTGATTGTGTGCCCGCAATCGGCACGAAGTGCGCCCTCGCAAAGAGCGCGATCGGCATCGTGACCAGGAAGTGAGAATCCCGAGGAATAGAGCCCACCGGTAGCTGGCCTTGTAGCAACTCCCCGAATGTGCCACAGCAAAGAGCTTCGCCAGAATGAACCCTCGGCTGCTGGGTATTCTCGGCAATAATCTGGGCTGCGTCCGCGCAATCAAACGTCTGGTTGCATGTGTATGGGCTCCAAACTTCATCTGCGGCCGCTTCGAGAAGATCTCTGGCCGACATGTTCGGGTAGCTTGCTGAAGAGATGGGATATGTCGATTTTTGGATTGCCATATTATTTTCTCGTCAGACGCATTGACGTGCTTGTAGCCTGGCGGGCTCATCAGACTTGGCTCGCGTTCGGTTCAGATACCTGTCGAGCACCCCGCTATGGCCCCATTTGGTGAACGTAGCATTGGCAGCGAATTTTGTTCGCAAAGCTTCTGTGAAATCACTTGTAAAGTCTGTTGCGCCGTTTTGATTTGATCGGCTTCGCCGAAGGAGGCAGGATTCAGAGCCAGGCGGTGGAAGGGCTCCAGAAGCTGCTCCGACGTCAGCTTAGGCTCAGTCGCGTCGCCGAGCCGCACAGAGGCGATTTGGTAATGGTTGACCTCGCCTGCCTTCTGCCGGAGCGGTTACGTCAGCGCAGTCAGGCAAAAGCTATAGCGTGGACCGTGGCTCGATTTTGACGCGGTCAAATGCGACCATGCTCTTAAATTTCCGCACGTTCGAATCGGTGTTTAGCCTCATCTTAACAAACGCCTTAAAGGCCTCGACGTCATCCACTGTCAGGACTAGAACGAAATCGACGTTGCTCGTGGTCAGGTAGCACTCAGTTACCTCCGTTGCGGCTTGCATCGAGCGCTTGAACCTTTCGACTAGATCGAGACATATTCGATCAAGCTCTACTAGCACTATCACCGTGATCAATTTGCAGGCAACCTTTCAACTGTGGAGCAAAACCTGCGGGTGTCCTGAGCGACGTTGATTGCGGTAGCAGCCGTCGATGTCGCCATCAATGCAGACCGGAACAGGGATGATCCATTGGACACTCATCCAAGCGGCAGCGGGCCGGAGAGCCATGTGCTCACCTGACGCTCCTACAGCTAGAGGCGAGTCGCTGCTGGATAGCGCGCTAAAAGCGATGCACATCGGTCCAAGCGCCTGCGCACCGCGCGGACGTGCTTCAGTCGCAGCACACGCAACCAGCGTGCCGAACCGCACACCAATTGTATTTCGCCTTGGGTGGAACTGGAGACAACACTCTTGGTGCGATGTCTAGCAATGTTGTCGTACTCCGGACACGGCCTGTCGCGGCGCGAGACCTCAGCTTTCGGCAGAGGAGCTATGACGGAAACTGGGTGATGACGTTTGAGGAGAGCGGCGTATCGAGGCGGGTGATGAAGCCTGCCAGAACCTCTCAAGGAGAGCGATACGCCATGAACGAGACTACCAATGTTTTGCGTCTTCGTCAGCCTGACGAGTTTGATAATCCACTGACGGATGTGCTTCGCAGCGGGGCGCGCAAGTTGCTGGCGCAGGCGATCGAGGTCGAGGCCGAGACGTTTCTTGCCGAGATGCGGGATCTCAAGCTTGCCGATGGCCGTGACCGGATTGTGCGCCATGGTCACGGCCCGGAGCGAAGCATCCAGACGGGGATCGGTCCGGTGCCAGTCAGCCGGGTGAAGATCCGGGTCGCGGCGCGAATGGCGAGGTTGATCGGGTCCGGTTTGCCTCATCGATCCTGCCGAAATGGGCGCGTCGGACGCGAAGTTTGGATGCGCTGCTTCCCGTTCTCTACTGCGCGGTGTTTCAACGGGCGATTTTTCAGGAAGCGCTGAGCGCGCTTGTGGGCAAACGCGCCGAACCTTTCACCCTCGGTGATCACGCGGCTGACGGCACAGTGGAACGCCGATTATGAGCGTTGGCAAAAGCGCGATCTTTCGGCGCGCCGCTATGTCTATGTGTGGGCGGACGGGGTCTACCTGCAGGCGCGGATGGACGACCAAGCCGAATGCATGCTGGTCCTGATCGGCGCCACGCCCGAGGCAGGAAAGAACTCGTCAGTTTCCAGACCGGCGTTCGCGAGAGCGCGCAGAGCTGGCACGAGTTGCTGGTTGACGTGAAGCGGCGTGGCTTGAAGATTGCGCCCGATATTGCCGTCGGCGATGGCGCGCTCGGCTTCTGGAAGGCGCTCGACGAGGTCTTTCCCGGCACCAGGCACCAACGCTGCTGGGTGCACAAGACAGCCAACGTACTGAACAAGGTACCGCTCTCGGTGCAGGCTAACATGAAGACGGATTTGCGCGAGATTTACGGCGCGCCGACACGCTCAGCAGCGGAAATGGCGATCGATGTGTTCGCCGAGAAATACGGCGCGAAGTAACACAAGGCGGTCGACTGCCTGAAGAAGGATCGCGAGACGCTGCTGGCGTTCTACGATTTCCCCGCGAAACACTGGGATCATCTGCGAATGTCGAACCCGATCGAGAGCGTCTTTGCCACCGTTCGCCACCGAACGGTGCGCACGAAGGGCTCCCTGTCGTCGAAGACCGCCAGGCTGATGGTCTTCAAGCTCGTCATGGCCGCCGCCAAATCCTGGCGTCGATTGAAGGGACAAAATCAGTTGCCGAAACTGCTCGCAGGTGCCAGGTTCCAGGACGGGATCGAGGTCATCGAAATGAAGCCGCAAAGCGCCGCGTGATCAACCCCGTCACCTAAAATCCGTCATAGCTCTCGGCAGAGGCCCTTCAGCCTCAACAAGAAACGTGCAGCCTTATCGAAGCGGGATAGTAGTTCTTCGCAATTTTTCCTCGAATTCGCCGCGTGCTCCGGGTCGAGCCGCAAAACGGCTGCGGATGCACTATACGACAGCTGGATACAAGCCTACGCCGGCGCGAAAGTCGTGCCGACGCTGAGCTTCGCGCCGATGGCCAATATGGACGCGAGCCAAGCCCCTGTACCGAACTAACGCAAGATAACGCTATCGCCGCGTCAAGCCAGAAGAATCACATTCGATCAGATGGCTGCCGCAAAACAAGGCGCGCTCGGGCGTGCTATAACAAACACCCGGTGCGCGCCTCAGGCGCGCAGGCGCCCCTCAATCGTCAGCGGCTGCGCAAAAGGTCAATCGGATTTATGGGAACGCAGAGTTTGGTTACCCGAGCGCGCTGGCGGTCTAATGAGGTCGCATGGATCGACATCAAGCGCTTTTGCGATCCGACCCAGCACGCTCACGCTCGCCGATACCCGGGCGCGCTCGATCGAGCCGACATAGCGCATGCTGATTTCGGCGCGGGCTGCCAGCTCTTCCTGCGTCAGGTCCTGATCATGGCGCACACGACGCAAGTTGGTCGCCATGATCTCCTTGAGATCCATGGCGCGATACGGACCAGAACCGGAATGATCGTTCTAGGAATGATCGTTCCTATTCGCTATATTGCGACGAGCAGAGTGCCTTGTTCGATGCCCCTGACAAGGCCGTTCACCATGCCCGCTCGATGAGGATGTTCAAGGGATTTGCGATGAAGAATGAAACAGCCGACGAAGTTCCCTGGTCGGACCGCCTCACGGCTTACGACGAGGCGAATTTCACCATCTACATGCGGTTTCTGGACTCGGCCGCCGATAACGACAGCTACGAGGAAATGGCACAGCTGATCCTGGGCATCGACCCCGAGCATGAACCGGAACGAGCCCGAAACGCGGCTAGAAGCCACCTCGATCGGGCGAACTGGTTCATTACAACCGGCTACAAGGAACTGTTCGCCAGCTGACGTGCAGGCAAGCTCGTGTAGCCGCCATTCATGAGCGCCCGGCGGCCGCGAACGGCGCGACGGATGCGGTCACGCAGATGGTCGCGAAGGATGGTCCAGTCGGCCCCGGACGCGCGCCCGATCGACCACCACCTGAGGCGATGTCGCGATCGGGGGCTCTAACTTAGCCGAGTGAGCCGTCCAGGTCGCAAAGAAAAAAGCTCAGACGACCGCAGCGCGCCTTCGGCGGGAACAGTGCATTCGGCATCCGACCATGCGCGTTGACGTTGAGGCATTCGAGCGCCCGGAGGCGATATCGTAAATACACGGCCGGCCGGATAGCGTGGGTATCGGTAAGAACGGGCTGAGCACACCCGCGCCGGAAACGGTGAGTTGCAGCTGCCGGCCGGCCTGTTCGAGCAGGACGCGCTGAGCACCTTCAGCCAGGATCAGCAGCGTCGCATGACATGGCGGCGGCATCAGATCAAATGGCAGCGTCGCTGATCCCACGGGAACCGTGTCGGCGATGACCGGCAGGAACTTGCGGGCGACCGATCGACTTTCGCTTCGATTACTGCGAGCGATGGCCGGGCTTGCATATAGCTGGCATGATCCAGAACATGGGCGCAATCATGCTGGAATCCCGGATTGCGTCTCAAGAATTCCCATGCCCAGCCGCGCCGGGTAAGCTCAACGGTGTGTTCGTATGGCGCTTCATTCCACCAATACGGCCAAGTGGCGTTGCGCTCTTCCAAACTGGCGACCCGCTTCCCACGCATTAAGCTGGCCATCAAGCATCGGCAGCCTGGTACAGCACCGGGGACCAGAGAACCGGGCCGGTAAGGCTGCCATTGCGCCGCACGGCGTCCAGGCTCGCCGCGGAGACATCGAGTCATCCGGCGATGGCGCACGTGTTGCCGATAACTGAGGCGTTGCAGAGGCCAATCTCCCCGCCGAAGGATGCGCTCCATGCGCCAATCCGAGACGGTGACGATCCCGCTGAGGCAGCGCGACAGTTCGAACTCGATCGTGCCGGCGAAGAGCATGTACGTGCCGACTGCAATCCCCCTCACCCGCTTTGGCACGGTCGGCGGCAAATCGAGCGCGAAGCGGCTGCTTTCCCAAACGCGAGGATCTTGAGGCGCCGCCTGCCCGTCCAGCAGAACTGGAAACATGTCACGAATCATGGTCGGTCCGGTCCACGGCAACAGGCGACCGCAGCCGTCAACGCCATCGCCGCGCAGCAACAGGTAGTGGGCTTCAGCGCATCGAAACGGTCGGTCTAATACCCGCGGTTGGTACGTCCCGGTCGAGCCGCTCCTTGAAGACGCGACGCCGCAGACGGTGCATGGCATGCAGGTAATCGTCGAAATCGTCGTAACCGTTCGGGTGCAATAGGCAGCGGGATCATGTGGGCCTCGTCGAGAGGAATGACCCTGCGATTGGAGACCAGGACTGAAGTCGAAACAGCCTGTGCAATCGTACAGGTAGAAAGTGGTTTGGTCGGCCCTTCGGAAGCTGCAACGGCGCGGACGTTCTCGAGGTTGTCCGCGTGAACGACGGCCCAGAGCTATGCCCAATGCACCCGAGTGTCAGGCGGATGTTCCGCGCCATAGCAGGCAGGTTTTCTAATTAGTCTCGGCCCGGTCCTCGCCGAGCCGGTCAGGGCATGGACATGAAAGCAGGCCCCTGCGCCGAAGAATGGCGCCTACCAGAATAGCGCTCCAGGGGAATAGCCTCGCTAAGACAGCCTTAGCGGCTGCACTGCTAGCTGCGAAAGTGTCGCTGACGCGAAGAATCCGTCTCGCCCAGCAGCGCGATGGCTTGCCTGGTTGTTTCCACTCCGAGCTTTTTGCGGACATTGTCGAGGTGAAAGGAGACGGTGCGTCGCTTGATCCCGAGTATGCGGCCTGTCGCCCAGTCACACTTGCCCTTCACAGCCCACTGGAGGCACTCGAATTCGCGAGGCGTCAATCGCACCCCATTTACGATCCGATCGGTCGAGAGCTTGCGGCGAGCATAAATGTGAAAGCAGCTCGCCATGCACAGCAAAATCTGCTGGTATCGCTGTGTGACGTGCACAAACGCTGGTCTGGGCTCGTCCGCTGCAAAAGTCACCGCCGCGAAACAGCCTCGTTTATCGATGATCGGGACCGTCAAGCCGCAGCTTATGCCGAATTCTGCCGCCTCGGCGAAGAGCTTCCGCTCGACCTTTGAAAGTTCGGCTTGGCTGGGTTCAATACCCCAAAGAAACGGGGATCCGCCACACTGCGCCTGCACGATGACCGGATCGATCGTGTGATAGTGGTTTAGCTCATAATGGCCAGTCCAGCGGGGCGGATAGTTTGAGATGAGCCTCGGCTTGCCAGAATTTTTTGGTGGAAACGACAGGTAGGCAAATTGAGGAAGATCGTATTCCTCCACTGCACGCGCGAAGGCATCGCGCAAATCCGTCTCATCGACGCTTTCAGACAGCCGCTCCAGGAATGTCTCGAAAACTTCCTGCATTTCCAAAAACTCGCCCTGGCTCCCTTTCGACGTCGCGTTGATCGGAATGAGACAAACACGCCTGCCTGGCCCGGCACGGAAATGGAGCGGTCCAGGCAGGCCGCACAGCCGCGGCAGTGCTGCGCACAACGTTGGTCGCCGACCCTCACCTGTTGGCCCGATTCGACAACGGTATCCAATTGAGCCGGTCTGGTTCTGCTCCGCTATCTTTCAGTTGATGACGTGGCGGTTAGAGTTTCGTGGCAGCACTGAATTGGCAAATATGGAATCAATATCACAGCAATCTGGGAATTAGATGGGGTATTTCAGCTTGGTTTGTACATCTCCTTTTGACGCCTCTTTTCGGGTGGTGTTAGGCCGCATGGGAGATTGCCTCCGGCAGAATCGGCGATAAGCTTCGCCCAGATTAATGACATCCTTTGCGTGTTGGTCACCTGTCTGCTTCTCGCGCAAACATTGATCGCCATGCTCTCAAACGCAAATACCGCATACACTGGGCTACTGGCGCCGCTCGAGAACCGAACCTTTCGTTCGATCTTTCTGGCTGGCAGCTTTCGAGTGGGCTGGCTCATGCAGACGGAGGCACTTGTTGCTCATGGCCAAGGGTCCCGCTCAGACGTTATGGTTGCCCTGGTTCAGGCCTCGTCGACCTCGCCGGCATTCTTTCTGGCCATCTTCGTCGGTCCAATTGCCAACGAGTTCAGCCGCCGCATGGTCATGATCGTTGGTCGAAGCGTGATGATGGCCGCCTCCGCAATGCTGACGATCCTCATGGTATTCGGCCTCACCAATCCATGGATGCTTCTCGCGCTCAGCTTTCTCGACGGTTGCGGCATCGCGCTCAGCGATCCAGCCCGGCGAGCGTCAATCGGCGATATTCTAGAGTGCGGTCATATGTCGGTCGACCGGGACGCTCCTCAACGTCGAGTTCAATACGATGCGAAGTGTCGGCCCGGCCCCTGGCGGAATCATCGTGGCCGCCTTTGGGCCTGTCGCCACGTTCGCTGCTCACCACGCTTGGCTTTTTCGCTGCTCTCACCGCCTTGACCAGGTCGTTGACCGAGGGTGTCGATATCCCCTGGACATAGGCCTCCTGGATGACGGCCGTCAGCGCCTTCTTGGCCATGCGGCGCGGCTCGAGAAAGCCGGGGAAGTAAGAGCCTTTCCTGAGCTTCGGGATGCGCAGCTCGACGGTCCCCGCCCGTGTCTCCCAGTCCGGTCGCGGTAGCCGTTGCGCTGCGTGGTCCGGAGCGGGTTCTTCTCGCCATAGGCAGCGCCGGTCGCGGCACCCACCTCCATCTCCCATGAGCCGCTCGGCCGCGAAGCCGATCATCTCACGCAAAAGATCGGCATCCGCGCTCTTCTCCGCGAGCGTGCGCAGGTTCATCATGTCGTCGGTCATCGGTGGTCCTTCCAGGAACGGGTTGGTGTCGACAACCAGACCCTACCGGAAAGCGCCGATGACCACCGCGCTACCAGCTACACCACGTCCGGGGACGTCACCTGGTGCATGACTGGGCCGGTGGCAGCTCTCGTAGGTGGGTGTCGCCGAAAGGACAACCTTGACGGGTGACCACCGACTCCTATGCCACGGCGGTCGCCGGATTGAACGCTCCAATCCCATCTTGCCGGGGAGGAACGCTCACATTGTCGATCAGGCGGGTCTGTTCCGAGCCAAGCGGCCGCGAGCAACCGTGCCGGACGGTCCACAACTGTCACGGGCTTGAGACCCCCTCGTCTGCACGTGGTTCGAGATATTCCACGCTCCCATAGCCCGCGGCCAGAATGGCTTGGCGGTGTCGGGCGAACTGAGGAATTGCCCTCCCTATTGCCTCACCCACGAATGTTACTGAGGTTGGGGGTACTAAGATGCCCCGCATCTCCTCCCGCCGCGGCGGGAGGAGATGGTGGCGCGCACTTCATCCAGTCGCCATTGAATATGATCTGCCCGGCTATTTCCATCCGCCAAGCCTTGACGGGCGTTTGCACTGTCCGCAGGCGTTTCTCCATGAAGTGTGACCGATCGGCGCCCTTTACACGCTGCAGGACCGAGGCCGCCGAGAGCAGAATCTGCCTCAAGCCACGCTCGAATCTGGAGCTCGAAAGGCGACAGCATGCTCGGCCTTTTCGGGTAAGACTTGGTCCGTCGATATGGCCGACGATGTGTCGGCCGTTTCTCTCCCGCCTGCCAGGCTATCTTCAGGCTCAAGGTGAAACGCCGGAGATCAATAGCGACAGGTTCCTCGGGCCTCGCATTCAGGCCACGACGATCGACCCGCCTTCCAAGGTCTTCCTGTGTGCCGCACGAATCCCGGCAAACAGCATCACCGGATCCGCAGCTTCCAGTATGGCCCGTGGCCGTTCCTTGTCCGTTTCTGCCACACCGGAGTGGGCCAGAACCCACGCAATGGGCGGCACGGGCGAATGGTAGCGTTTGACGCGGACGCCGATTCTTGTCTTCTCTTGCAGCTTGAACGAAGGCTGGAACAGATTGCCGTAGAGACGCACCACGGCGTAGAGTCGCCCGATGGCAACCGTTGCCTCCGCGCCGAGGAACCTTCCGTAACAGACCAGCCGCCGTACGATGGCGCCGTTCTTCTGCTCGATCCAAGCCGTCTTTCAATACGCTCGCGAACGGGTCACCTCCAATCCCGGGCTTCGGCACACCAGCAGACCACAAGTTCGTTCATGAAGCAGCATGTCGCGAAGCTCGCCATTCAGATTAAGCCGCTATGCCGCTCAATGGCCGGCAGCAAGACAGGGATCAGCTGATTCACACGTTTCGAGCAGAGACGGTCGGACGCCGCCACCAGAGCCTCTCGAACCTGAGCGCCATAACGGGCGGCATGCTGCCTATCGGCAGGCGGTTTCGTCTCACGACGACAAAGCACACGGATCGCGTGCTTGCGGTGATAGCCAGTGACCGCGATAAACTCATCCAGAATCCACTGCTTGTCGGTCCGGCAGCTCGATCGATAACGCTCGACAATCGCTTCGTCCAGTTTCGCCGTGTTGCTCTGATCCGACTTGCCATCCATCGTCCCCGAGCAAGGACGGCAAATCGCTGCATCCCCTTCGGAAGCTCGTTGCTCCATGGCTCTCACATACTAATGCAGGTGGGCACGACTGATCTGAACGAACTGCTTCGCGATCGATCGTGCATCTTTCCGTCAGCCAAAACCGAGCGTGCCTCATCTGTTCAAGCCGAAACCGCGCCTCACTCCAGGGAAATTACCGGGTCTCCGGCGATCACGTGTCAACGTGAAGGCTTCTGCCGAGATGCGATCTCGAAGCCAGATGTCGTCGATATCGACAATGCATTGGACGGTTCGGGCCGGTTGGTCGATGATTTAAGGACAAAATCAAAGCCGGCGAAATGCCTGTCCCTAGAAGGCTCATTAGGGAGCCGTAGACTTACAAAATTTTAGATGCCCCCCACGGTTTAACACGCCCGCGACTTATGCCTGTGGGCAACTAGCCCATTGCGCGGTTAGTGGACAAAGATCGACACTATCTGTTACGGGATCACGAAAATGATAGCGGGCCAATCTCATGGGCTTTGGGGTACAACGGCGTCACTTCCGCCCCCTACACCGAGGCTTGCCGGTCAATCCATCGTTGATGTCGCCATAGTTGGTGCTGGTTATACTGGTTTGTCGACGGCCTTACATTTAGGCCAGCGGGGTGTGAACACTGTCGTGGTCGAAGCGAACGAGATCGGATCCGGCGCAGCCGGCCGTGCCTCTGGGATGGTCAATGCAGGCCTCTGGGTTATGCCTGCTGCTCTTAGGGAAACCTTAGGCCCGGTATATGGCCGACGCATGCTAAACTTGCTGCGGCACTCGCCCCGCATCGTTTTCGATATCATTGAAAAGTATGACATTCAATGCGAGGCAAAGCGTGTTGGTACGATTCATTGTGCAGCCGGTCGAAAAGGCGTGGCTGAGATAGAAGAGCGCGCCAGGCAGTGGCAGGCACTCGGGGCGCCGATCCATATTCTTAGTCGCGATGAAACCGCAGTCAAAACGGGAACTCAAGCGTTTGCGCTGAGCCTCCTAGACCTTCGAGCTGGCACAATCCAGCCTCTTTCGTATGTGCGAGGGCTTGCGCAGGTGGCAATTGCCTGCGGGGTGAAGATTTTTACTTACAGCCCCGTGAAGACGATCTCCCGCGAAGGCGACAACTGGCGGCTCAACACCCAATGGGGCAGCATCCTGGCCAAATGGGTCGTTCTTTCAACAGACGTTTACACCGCCGGGATCGCGCCCGAACTTCGTGCAGGGCAAGTGGTTCTTCCATTCTTCCACGTGGCCACAGCGCCGTTAAGCCCCGATCTTAGGCATAGCATATTGCCCGAGGGCCATGGGGCTTGGGATACCCGCACGCCAATGACGGCCTTCCGCACGGATGATGCCGGCCGGCTCATCATCGGCAGCGTGGGAGCTCTAAGAGGTACCGGCACTTTCATCCACCGTTCTTGGGCGCGACGTCGTATTCGCGCGCTTTTCCCTCAACTGGGAAACGTAGAGCTCGAGCACGAATGGTACGGGCGTATTGGGACCACGTCCGATCATCTGCCACGGCTTTATTCGTTGGGTGAGAACATGATTGCATTGACGGGTTTCAACGGCCGTGGAATCGCGCCGGGTACCCTGTTTGGCCGGGAGCTTGCTCGCTACATCGTGGGCGATACGGCTGCGGCTGATTTGTTCCTCCCGTTCTCGCCGGCCGAAGCAGCATCCTTACGCGCCTTCAAGGAAGGGTATTATGAGTTAGGTGCTCAAGTCGCTCATCTGCCGCCTTTAAATTGATTTGCCCTGCCATGCTTCTGCTGCGACCTGAGCAGAAGCTGGCTCAACTCGCGTAATATGCCTAACCAGTCATCGCTTCAATATTATCGATGGATGGCAACCGCTGTATTCGATCTAGCTTTGATTGCGTGACTAGGCTGGGCTCTCTTCTCACAGTGGGCCTCCGCCCGTGACTGGTGGGGCGAGCATTTGTGGCTATCGCGATAGGTTCTGGAGAAATGAGAGGCGGACGCGAATCCGCACGCTACGGCCACTTCAACAATTGGCATGTGCGAGTTTATCAGCAATGAATGTGCACGCTCGATGCGGAGCTTCATGTAATAACGGCTGGGTGTACAGCTTAATTCCTGTTGAAAAATTCTTTCAATCTGCCGGCGAGATAATCTCACGGATTCTGCTAGGTCGTCCATAAGCAATGGTTCACTGATGTTGGACTCCATTTGGTCGATTATTTTAAGCACGGCCTCATTCTTCAAAGGCGCTTGGGTATAAACTGGCAGTCGTTGACGGTCGCCACGTGTGCGGACAGTCATAGTGATGGCCTTTTCAGAAATGCGACCTAAGACCTCGGCTTCGTGATCATCCCCAATCATGCCCAAAAACATGTCGAAGGCCGCGTCTCCTCCGGCGCAGGTGTACAGTGTTCCGTCCTGCTCAAACGAGGTCTGAACCGCCCTCACATCTCGAAACATCTCACAAAATGCGGGGAGTTGCTCCCAATGCACCGCGCACTGACGCCCGTCCGCGAGTCCGGCCCGAGCCAGCACGATTGTGCCGCCGGCGATTCCGATAAGGCGGGAGCGGCGGTTACGGCACTCTCTCAACCACGCATCAAGTTGTTTGTTCGCACTCGGGGGCTTGTGACCGCCCACCACAACGACGATCGGCATCGCTGTCGAAAAGCCGATCCTGCTACGCTCTGTTTCTAAATCGAAGTCGACTGAAACTGTCACGTCGCTGCTGGAAGCCACAGGGCGTCCGTCTCCAGAAATGAGCCTCCAGCGGTAGCAGTCCCAACCGAGTACCTCATTTGCGAGCTTGAGGGCTTCGATCCCGGATGAAAAAGCCCTTAGTGAGAAGCCCGGCAGCAGGTAAAAACAAAAATTGCGACAGTTGGCCGTTGAATCAAGCATACGTCTTGTCCCTAACGGTCTATGCCGGCTCACCCCTGAAAGGCGTGCTCACTTGGTGCCCTTGGAGAAGTTCATCCTCGCTGGGCTGTTATGAACCATCGAATGGATGGGATGCGGACGCAGGTGCCGAGGTTAGAAGGGCCGTCGCACCATACCGCCCACGATGAACTCGACCATCGATGTGAAATCGAACACCGGCAGCCCGGTAGCTTCTTGAATAGCGGCAGCGTAGGGGGGTAACTCAGAGCACTCGAGAAGCAGCATTCCAACATCCGGCCGCTCTTTGATCAAGGCGAGTGCCGTGTCTATGACCTCGGTTTGAATGGCAGGCACGTCCAGTTCGCCGTCCTCCAGAAACGCTCTGCAGAATGCAGGGGCAGCCTCAAGTCCAGCCACCGCTAAGCGGGCTTCGTTCGTCGAGATCCCAGCGGCCGCCAGCACATCGGGGCTCAGTAACGATGCACTCGCCGTGATAACACCAAGGGATTGACCTTTCGGTAGCATCATCTCGAGCATGGGAGCGAGTAGCATGGGAGAAAGCAAAACAGGGACATCAACTGCCGCCCGAACGGCCCCCTGGAAGCGGACCATGAACCCGCACGCAGAGGTGATGAGCTGGGCGCCTTCCTCCACCAGTTCTACCGCAGCCTGGGCGACGGCGGCTGCAAGATGTCCACCATTGGGTCCAAGAACAAGGTCGGTCTCAAGTCCAGGGACCACTTTGTAACGAACGGGAACACTCCAGGTCCCTGCATTTCCAACACTTCCGGGAATGAACTTGAGGTTATCGGTCTGAAGCAGCAAAATGCCCACCGGTGCTCCAAAGTAAGCCTGTCTTGGCTTGGACACGAATTGCCGCCGGCGGTCTAAAGTCCTGGTATCGAACATTCATATGCCTCTTCGATAGGTGGTCCGGAGTGTCGCGTCTGGGCTAGTGAAATTCTACACCGAGCACCGGGATGAAAATCAGCGAAAACGGTGTTGCGGAGCCGGAAAGCTGCATTAGAGCTCGACCGGCCGCTCGATCGCCGCGATTATGAACGCGCCGCCTCTGTCTCAGCTCCATCAGAAGATCGATATGTCGCTGGGTCCACGCCGAGCAATGCCATACTTACGGTTGACGTAGTGCAGAGCAATTGACGAAGGCACACTGATCACCAAAAAGAAAATACCAACCATCGTCATCGGCTCAAGGTAACGGTAATTAATATTGGCGATAATTTTGGCTTGGTTCATAAGTTCGACTACAGTGATCGTAGACAGCAGCGGGGTTTCCTTGAACATGGCTACAACATAGTTTCCCAGCGCCGGCAACATGGGAGGCACAGCCTGCGGAATGATGACGTATTTCCATGTCTGGAACGTCGAAAGATTGAGGGCCTTTGCCGCCTCCCACAAACCCCGTTCAACATTGTCGATGCCGGCTCGATAAACCTCCGACGTGTAGCTTGAATAATGGATCCCCAGCGTAATCACGCCGGCCGTCAGGGGCGACAAATAGATGCCAATGTCTGGCAGGACGAAAAACATGAAGTACAGCTGCACCAGGAGGGGCGTGCCGCGGATGAAATCCACGCTAAGGCGCAACACTCCCTTGACATGGGTGCCTCCAACCCGTGCGCCAATAGCCACAGCCAGGCCGAGAACCATGGCCAAGGCAGAACCGAGCAAGCTAGCGAGAAGCGTGATTTTCACGCCCTCAATGAGGTGCGGGAGAATTTTATCGGCGAAAGGCCAACTCCAATCCATCTCACGTGCTCCTGATGGATTGTGGGATAAAGCGGCGTCCCATGAAGCGGATCAAAATCCAGATGCCATGGGCGAGCACATAGTAAAGGACGATGATCACCAGAAACGGGATGGCCGACTCCCCTGTTTGAGCACGCACAGATTGCGCCCGGAAGGTCATGTCCGACACAGAGATTAGCGAGAGAATCGAGGTCGCCTTAAGCAGTTCGACGAGACTGTTCGACATCGGCGGGATCATGGTTTGAAGAGCCTGGGGCAGAAGGATGTACCACAGGCGCTGCCAACGGCCGAGGTTGAGCGCGACGCATGCTTCCATCTGTTCGCGGGGTATGGCCAGCAGAGAGCCTCTCACAATTTCCGACATATAGGCGCCCGAGTTCAGCCCCAGGATAAGAACGCCACCCAAAAACGACGTCACCGAAATGCCGAAGATCGGCAGTACGAAATAAACCCAGAAAAGCTGCACGTAAATCGAGGTTCCCCGAAAGAACTCGACGAACACAAGGGCCGCACCGCTTATGACGCGGGATCGGCTGAGCCGTGAAATTCCGGCTATAAAGGCTATGATAATGGCCAGCAAACTCCCGATTACGGTGAGCTGCACGGTAACCACGGCCCCTTTCAGGATAAACGGCAGGAAATCAACTGAAGTCGGCATCAGATGCTCAGCCCCGCCGCGACGATCTTTTTGAGGAAGACCTTTGTTCGGTCTTGCGTGGGGTTCTTAAAGATTTGCTCAGGCGGCCCTTCTTCAATTATACGACCGCCGTCCAGGAAAAGGACACGATCGGCAAAATCACGAGCAAAGCTCATCTCATGGGTCACGAGCATCATCGTCATGTCGGTCTCCACTGCCAACTTCCGCAGGACGTTCAACACCTCCTCGACCAGTTCCGGGTCGAGCGCGGATGTGACTTCATCAAACAGCATGATCTTTGGCTTCAAGGCCAGTGCGCGGGCGATCGCTACGCGCTGCTTTTGCCCACCCGACAGCTCTGCCGGGTAGGAAGCTGCCTTGTTCTGTAAACCGACCATTTCCAGCAACGCCATCGCGGTCGTCTTCGCTTCCGGCTCGACGACCTTCTGTGTCAGGATAGGCGCCAGCATGATATTCCGGAGAACCGTCATATGCGGAAACAGATTGAAATGCTGAAATACCATGCCGATGTCTCGACGCATCTCATGTAGGTGAATGGCCTGTTTTCGATGGGTCAAAGCAGCAATTGAGCTATTGGCGAGAGGTCGGCCATTGATGGTAATGCCCCCCTCCTGTATAGATTCAAGCGTCATCAGGATCCGGAGTATTGTGGTTTTGCCGGATCCGGATGCGCCGATCAGTGCCAGCTTTTCGCCGGCAGAGACACAGAACGAGAGATCATCCAGTACGCGGTGTGAGCCGTACAGTTTACCGACCTTTTCGAATGCCACCATCGGCTGTGTCATAGATTGTTCCCAACAGGTTTATTGGGTGCCATGTCATTGCCCGACATGGCACCAGAAGTTAGAAATTCAAATGCCTATAATACTTTCTCACTTAGTGGGGAGTACAGAGCTTATCCGTGGTCATCGTGTCAGTACCGAACGCAGCCTCCTCGAGACCATATTTCTTCAGAATCTCAGTGTACTGGCCGCTTACGCGGATTTTCTTCAATCCGTCATTGTAGGCGTCGCGCAATTCGGTGTTGTCCTTGTTGAACGCAGCACCGTAGCAATCCATCGGACCATCGGTAAGCCTAACATATTTAAATTTCGCTGGATCTGCGAGCCGGCGGTAGAGGTCGTAGCCGGCCGTGGTATCATGCGAGAAGACGTCAATCCGGTTGTCCGCCAGCAGTTTAACGCCGCTGGTGCCGTCCGGAAAGATTATGATTTTGTCTTCGCTGACCCCGGCTTCGATTGCCAGTTTCTGCATGACACAGCCCCCGCAGGCGCCGACCCGCAGGCCTAGCGCGGCAATGTCCTTGTAGGAATGAACCTTGTCCGCGAGAGCGTTCGGAAGAATAAACGAGACGCCGCCGCACATCACCGGATTTGAGAACGCGACCGCCTCGCAACGTTCCGGCTTGATGTAAAGACTGCCGCCGGAAGCGAAAGTAGCCCGCTGTGACTGGACGGCCGGTATCATTGCGCCGTAGTCCATGACATCCCCAGACAGGCCGGTAATGCCGGATTCTTTCAGGATCGCCCTGTCCAGGTCAGGTCCGGCGCCAGTGGGGGCACCATCCTTGTCGAGTTGTGCCAGGGGTGGCTCATTCGCGATGGCGATGGTCACGCCATTCTTGCGGGCGTCATCCAATGTCTGGGCATAGGAGAAAGGCGCTGCGAGAATGGCGGAGGCGACCATGATCCCAAGGCCAATCGCGCGGCTTCTCCTAGAGTATCCGTTTGATTTCAGAGTCATACGATTTCCCCTTTGTTTTTGCTAACGCCGTCGGCATCGACCGGCCACCGCTAAACGATACCCCGCCAAAAGGTGCGAAAAACCGCGCCCTTTCCCGTTTCCTGCGGAAATTATGCTTTTTGGGCGGCGTTGCCGCAGGAAATCAATGAAGTGGAAAACGATTGGTCCAGACGGTGAAAACGTTGGCTATCGAACACTATCGTTGTGCATGAATCCTGCGTGGCGAACACTGAGGCGCTTAGCCAAGGATGGCAGCGCATGTCGCTGGTACTGGCGTCTCATGATGCTCCGTGAAGGGGCCGACGCAGGAGCAATCCGGATCGGTCTAATAGAATATGACCTGGATGAGCCCTAACAGCAGGATACACAACGCGAGCGATCCGCAAATGGCGTAAATACCGCGTTCCAAACTGGCCTCTGGCTGCATCTGAGCGCCGTCCTCGTCATTGTCGCGGTTTTGCGGTCCGGCGGAGTTCATCAATTGCTTTCCTGTGAGCGCTGTCGATCAGGCTGCAGACCTCCAACGTCTAAGCAGGACCGCTGCCCGCTCGATACTAGCGCGACCGGCCGGTTCGTTTGCAGCAGACATCGAGGGCGCGACGCAGCACTAGGGCGCGTCAGCACCGCCTAACGCAGCGATCCTGCGCTCGACCGGCGCTGACACAGCGGCTTCATGCATCTCTGACGGAGCGCGCACAGCGCCGTAGGCTGCATGCTCAAGGCAAGGACTTCAGATGGCTTCTTTGATCGCAGACAGAAACTGCCTGGTGCGGTCACGCTGCGGATTGCCGAACAGACTCTGAGGCGGAGCTTGTTCCTCGATAGACCCGCCATAAAAAAAGCAGACGCGGTCGGAGATGTCGCGCGCAAATCCCATCTGGTGGGTAACCATGATCATAGTCAGGTTGTGCTCGGCGACCAATTTGCGAATAACCTCTGTCACCTCGCCGATCACCTCGGGATCGAGAGCGGATGTAACCTCATCAAACAGCATAACCTTTGGGCGCATCGCCAAGGCCCGGGCTATGGCAACGCGCTGTTGCTGTCCGCCAGACAAGCGCGAAGGATGCTGGTCGCGCTTGTCAATCATGCCTACCATCTTGAGGAGCTCCTCGGACCGCTCCTGGGCCTCTTTTCTCGACAGCTTTAGCACCTGGATCGGACCTTCCATGCAGTTCTGGATGGCAGTCATGTGAGGGAACAGGTTGAACTGCTGGAAGCACATGCCAATCGAGGAACGAATCTTTCGTTGGTATCGCTCGTCGGCCGGGACCAGAACGCCATTGCGCGGCATGTGCGTTAAGGGCTTGCCGTCTACATAGATCACACCCTCATTCACAGTCTCGAGAGTCATGAGCGTTCGCAGAACCGTCGTTTTGCCAGATCCCGACGGACCGATAATGGTGACCATCTCGCCTTGGGCAATGTCAAAGTCGAGCTGCTTGATGACTTTGAGCTCCCCGTAGCTCTTGCTTACATTCATGAACCGGACCATCGGCCGATCATTTTCCGTCAGTTCTATGGGATAACCGATATCAGTCATCATTGCAGTCCTAATCCAAGCCGCAGCCGGCGTTCAAACAACCGGACGAGGCCGGCTGTTGGAAGCGAAATTAACAGAAAGATCAGGCCGACCAGCGTAAACGGTTCTAAGTAGCGGTAATTTTCCGACCCGATCGCGCTCGCTGCGTGCATCAATTCGGCAACGCCAATGACCGATAGCATTGGCGTGTCCTTGAGGATGCCAACAAGATAGTTACCCATCCCAGGAACCGCTGTAACCAGAGCCTGCGGAAAGATGATGCGAAAGTACGTTCTCGACGCGGAGAGGTTCAGAGCGCGGCAGGCCTCCCATTGACCCCGGGGCACCGCTTCAATGCCAGATCTGTAGACTTCCGACAGATACGCGGAGTAATGCAGGCCGATGGCCAAAAGGCCTGCGACCCAGGGAGCCAAATTTATCCCGAATTGGGGGCCGACATAAAACACGAAGAAAATTTGCAGCACGAGCGGCGTGGAGCGGATGAACTCGATCAGTTCGCGAACGATCCACCGCACCCCCGGGACCTTTGTGCGCTGAGCCAGTGCGAAAATCAAACCGACCACCAGTGCAATCGCATAGCCGATCGCCGCAGCGAGCAGCGTAGTAAGGGTGGCCGACAAGAGTCGCGGCAGAATCGCCCAAACGAAATCCCAGCGCCAATCAAGCATCATGCTCTGCCGAGCCTCCGGCCGACGACTCGTTCCATCTGTCCCACCAAGGGAGTAATCAGCAAGCGGGCCAGGACATAATAGATGATCAAGGCGGTGCCGAACGCCTGGACCGAAAGATAGGTCGACGCGTTGATTTGTTTGGCCTGAAACATGAGATCGGTCACTGATATGAGCGACACTAATGCGGTCCCTTTCAGAAGCTCAATCATCAGATTGCCCCAAGGCGGCAGCATGATCGCGAGGGCCTGGGGCGCTATGATCCGCCTCATTCGGGTCATTGGGGTCATATTGATAGCGATTGCCGCTTCCCACTGGCCTCGGGCAACGGACTGGATTGCGCCTCGCACGATTTCCGCACCGTAGGCGCCGTAGTTAAGCCCTACGGACAGAAACCCGGCCGTAAACTTGTCCAGCGATAGACCGAACAGCGGTAAGACGAAAAATATCCAATAGAGCTGCACGAGAAGCGATGTGCCGCGGAACAGCTCAATAAAGGCGACAGAGGCGCTCCGAATGACCCAATTGCGAGAAAGTTTGCCTAGACCAGCGATGGTTGCAGCAGCGATTGCGACAAAGGTCGCGAGAAGGAATTGCGCAATGGTAATGGCGGTTCCCTGTGTGATGACAGAACCATATTTTTCAAGGAATTGCCAGATTGGCATCCGCTGTCCTCTAGGTTTCAGTGCCAGCGACAGATGGCTGCCGCTGGCACTGACGTTAGTGTACGATTAGCGATTGGTGCAAATCCAATCTGCCGTTTCGCTGCCGGGCAGCATGTTCTTGTCGTATCCAAAAGGCTTCACGGCCTCCATCATAGCAGGGGTGCCGATGTATTTCTTCTGGGTCTCGTTGAACTTGTCGACGAAATCCTTGTCGCCCTTGCGAAAGCCGACGCTGACCCAATTCTTTGTCCAATCGGGGAGCGCGTTGGGATCGGTAACCTCGACCTTCCTTGGTGCCTTTGAAGCCATATCCTTAAGAGTCAGATAGTTATGAGCTGCCGCAGCAGCGCGGCCGCCGACAACCGCGGCTAGCATCTCGGAGGGACCTGGAACCTCCATGATCTGCGATTCCGGAACGCCATCCTTCTTGGCATTCTCGATCAGACTGTAGCCGATGCCGGTAACCATGGTTTCACCGGTTCTAGTCAGATCCTTGTAGGTTTTGATGCCTTTCGGATTTCCAGGCAACACGATGAAGGCATCCGAGACCTTTGCGAGAGGCTCAGAAAAGGCAACGTTTTCACAGCGCGAATGGAGGATATAGAGGCCTCCGGTGATCATATCGAGGCGGTCCGACTGCAGGGCTGGGATCAACCCACCCCAGTCGGTCACCACTGTCTCGACGTTGTTGTAGCCCATCTCTTTGAGGACGCCGAGCACGTAGGCATTGACGTAGCCCGCCGGTTTGTTGTCGGCATCCGGATAGGCAAATGGCGGTTCGTTTGCATATCCAATACGAATGGTTTTCCCGCTCGCCACACGGTCCATCAGCTCTCCCGCGTGGGTCTGTACACTCGCGATGCAAGCGAGAGCCACTCCCAAAGCAGTAGCGATCTTTGCAAGTTTCGTTGTCATTTCGAGTTCCCTTTGTTGTGTCTCTTGAGTCTTGAAAATTGCGCCTGAACTTGCTTTTCCCGCCTTGTACGGCGTGTTTTGGGGAGGCTTGCCTCCTATAGTGAGGCCCGACAGATCTGCTGCCGGACCTCCGAGCTCCGCCGCGGGCGTTTAGCCAAATTGTTGCGAGCGGTTAGTCGATGACGATCAGGCGGCGCTCGACATCGCAAAAGCGTTGACCGCCTTTCGCCGTAACCACGAAAGGCTCTGAGATCGCGGCGCCAAAGTCGTCAAGCCACACCCCCGACTGGAAGTGAAAGCACATTCCTTCTTGCAGAGGCGTCTTTTCCCCGGCGCGGATGCTAACGGTCCGTTCGCCCCAATCCGGCGGATAAGCGATACCGATGGAGTAACCGACGCGGCTATCCTTGCTGTAGCCGTTGCGCTTCAGAATAGTCTGAAACACTGCAGCCACTTCTTCCACGGCCGCTCCCGGCTTGGCCGCCTCGAGCGCAAGATCACCTCCCTCGACGATTACCGACGCCAGCCTCGACACTTCCTGAGGAGGCTTGCCGACATGAATAGTCCGCGTGAGCGGTGCATTGTAGTGGCGCCGAGCAGCTCCCAGTTCCATCATGATCAGGCCGGACTCCGGTACAACCTGGTCACTCCACGTCAGATGGCACGTACTCGTGCCCTCGCCAATCTGAAGCAACGGACACAGGCCGGTGTAGTCACCGAATTTTCCGTCCGCGCCTAGTATTTGATTCCGGTAGACGTCGGCGACCACCTCGTAGTCTCGGACGCCCGGTTTAAGCCTGGCAATCGCCTCACGCATGGTATGGCTAATGATCTGGCCGGCTTCCCTCATGTAGACGAGCTCGGCTTCGGACTTGACCAGCCTTGCCCAGTTCACGAGTTCGCGGCTGTCCGAAAACTTTGCGTTCGGAAGGCCCTTCACCAGGTGCTGGTGCGCCCGCGCGGTATAGTAATGCGCGTCAAGTTCCACGCCGATGCGCGCAGAACTCCAACCCTTTGAGCCGATGAACGCGGCAAGGTCATCGAAAGGATGGTCATCGGGATGGTGAACCAGGGCTTCCCTGAAGGAGATAATGTTCTTCTCAGGCAGGTTCGTGGTGACGCTTGCGGACTTCGCGTCAATCGGACGTCCGAACCAGAACGGCCTATCCTCATTGACGTGAACCAGCACCGCCTGAGGCGTGTAGAATGACCAGCTGTCGTAGCCAGTGAGCCAACCGAGATTCGCGGGGTCCTGGCAAATGAGCAGATCGAAACCGGCCTTCTCCATCCGCCTTTTGACGTCTCGGACCCGGCGGTCGAACTCCTCAGGCAAAAAGGGTTTCTGGTAGTGCATACGTGTGATCCTTTTCGGAATTGACTAGGTGTGTGCTAGCGTTCAGCCCTAATTGCGTACGGCCACCGCCGCAACAGCAGCGTGGTGACCCCTGAAATGTTGATACCCACGCTCGCTGCCACCCCGCAATTCCCTCGTGTTTTTATTGGGCGGGAGGCCTGAGGAGCATTTGTTGCGAAAGGTGCGCAGTCAAATGCAGTGTTTATATCGGCGTCATCTCGCTTCGAGATGCCGGAAAAACGGCAGCCCACGGCTCCGCGCTGACGGTCAGCGAAAAGGTCCACAGTTCGTTTTCTGGCATCAGGGTCCACCCCCCATCTGAAAACGCGATGGTTCGCGTATGAAATTAATATTGGGCTTAGGCTGCGCGCTGGGGCCTTAATCGGGCTTACGTCGGCATTGGCATTGCGACGAACACCGTCGGGGCGAGCAACATATGAAAATCGTAGACATCGTGCTGGCGCCGGGTACCGGTGCATTCTTTTACGACGATCAGGCCGCTATCAGGGCGGGCGCGGCACAAGATGGTTTCCTGTATGTGGGCGAACCCGTGACGCCTGGCCTCGCTGCCATCAGGACTCCCGCTTCATCGCTCAGCATCGGGTTGGTCCTCTCTGACGACACGGTCGCTTGGGGGGACATGATGAGCGTCCAATACTCGGGCGCTAGCGGCCGGGATCCTCTCTTCAACGCTGATGCAATGTCCAAGATTGCCAAGGAAGTAATCGCCCCTAGAGTTGGAGCCGCCAACATATCGTCTTTTCTCGATGCTTGCTCCCAAGTGCTTGCGCCAGTTGAGGCCAAACGTCTTCCTCTTGCGCTGGAATACGGCGTCAGCCAAGCGCTGCTGCGCGCAGCGGCCCATGCCGGCCGAAAGACAATGGCCGAAGCGGTTTGCGACGCTTTCGACCTTCCCCTGCCCTCCAGTGGTGTGCCGATCTATGCGCAAAGCGGCGATGCCCGAGAGATCAATGTCGACAAAATGATCCTGAAGAACGTCGACGTTCTCCCGCATGGCCTCATCAACTCAAGACAAAAGTTCGGTGTCGGAGGCGAAACCTTCCTCGCTTTCGTCGAGTGGGTAGCGGCGCGAACCCAAAAAATTGGTCGAGCGGGTTACCGGCCCACTCTTCATTTTGACGTTTATGGGTGGATCGGCCTCGAGTTCGGCCTCGATCCGCAGGTCATTGCTGACTTCATTTGCCGGGTCGCAGATACGGTCCCTGACTTTACAGTGAACATCGAGTCTCCCGGCGACTTCGGATCGACCGAAGCACAGGTCGAAAACTACGCCCGCATTGTTTCGATCTTGGATGGACGGGGTTCCAATGCCCGGATCGTGGTCGACGAGCGTTGCAATACCCTTGATGACGTCCGGCAGTTTGCTGAGGCGCGCGCCACACACCTGGTGCAAATCAAAACGCCGGACGTGGGCTCGCTTGCAGACACCGCGAAAGCCGTACTGATCTGCAAACAAAAGCAGGTGGGTGCCTATGTCGGCGGCAGTTGTACCGAAACCGACCTGTCAGCCCGTGCAACCGTCCATGTGTCAGTAGCAACCCAGGCTGACATGATGCTCGCGAAACCCGGTATGGGGGTCGACGAAGGCATTTCAATCGTCGGCAACGAGCAGAGCCGCCTGCTCGCTCTTCTCGAAAGGCGCCGCGCCGTTGGCGGCAAGTCTCAGGAGCAGCAAGGCGCGGCGATACCAAGGGTGGTGCTACGGTGATGGAAGCTTTGTCAGGGATCACCGTCGTCGCGGTCGAGCAGGCAGTCGCTGCGCCATACGCGTCGTCTCGTCTCGCTGATGCCGGCGCCCGGGTTATCAAGATCGAGCGCCCGGAAGGCGATTTTGCCCGCAACTATGACAGTCTGGTTCAGGGTCAAAGCGCTTATTTCGTCTGGCTGAACCGCGGCAAAGAGTCAGTCTGCCTCGATCTCCGAACAGACCCTGATCGTGAGCTTCTTGATCTCCTCGTTTCTTCTGCCGATGTGTTCATTCAGAATCTTAAGCCTGGCAGTATCGACAAGCTCGGTTTCGGCTCGGCGAGCCTTCGTGAGCGGTATCCTAGATTGATCACCTGCGACATCTCAGGGTTCGGAGAAGGCGGCGACTACTCCCATCTCAAAGCATACGATCTCATCGTTCAGGCGGAAAGCGGCTTGGCCGATATAACGGGAACGGCAGACGGCGCAGCGAGGGTCGGCGTGTCTGTGTGTGATATCTCGGCGGGGATGACCGCACACAGCGCCATCCTGCAGGCTCTCTACGCGAGGACCACCACAGGAAAGGGGAGCTCTATCCAGGTCTCGCTCTTTGATGCTGTTGCAGACTGGATGAATGTGCCGGTACTCCAGCACGATTATGGAAGCTATCGCACCCAACGCGCGGGAGTTAACCACCCGTCCTTGGCGCCCTACGGTGCGTATCCATGTGCGGATGGCAAGGTTGTAATATTCTCCGTCCAAAACGACCGTGAATGGGTGAATTTCTGCGCAGATTTCCTGAAACGTCCGGAGCTTACCCGGGCCCAAGGTTATGCGTCGAATATGGATCGGCTTGGTAACCGGCCTGCCCTTGACGACATCGTCCAGGCACGTTTTTCGCAACTGACGAGCGACCAAGCGATGAGCGAGCTTGAAGCCGCAGGCTTGGCTTATGGCAGGTTGAACGATATCGCCGCGGTTTCGGAGCATCCGCATATTCGGAGGGCCGACGTTGAAACTCCAGGCGGGACGATCGAGGTGATTGCTCCGGCCGCGATCTTCGACCGTCAGCCCGTGGCGTTGCGCCCGGTGCCGGCCTTAGGAGCCCACACGACGTCCGTTCGACATGAATTCGAGGGGCAGCCTTCCAAGGTCGGAGTCAAATAACGTGAGCGGCGTCATCAAGCGTACGGCATTAACGGCGTCCTTTGAACCTCGCTGGCGATCTTTGCTGTTTGTACCCGCTCACTTGCCCAAATTCGTGGAGAAGGCCCACGAGCGGGGGGCTGATGCAATAGTTCTGGATCTTGAGGACGCTGTTCCCTTGCTGTCTAAGGCAGAGGCCCGCCAACGACTTGGCGAAAGTATCGCAAAGGTCGGCCGGGATGGAGCGGCAGTCCTGGTGAGGGTCAACCAAGGCATGCGAGCGCTTTGCGCCGATCTTGATGCCGCAGTCGTGGCAGGCGTCGCGGCTATCGTCTTGCCGAAGGTCGAATCGGCAGAGTGGGTTGTCGAGATCGAACGGGAGATTCAGGCGCTGGAGAGCGAGCGGGGTCTGGCCTCCGGAGGTATACGCCTGGTAGCCCAAATCGAAACGCCGGCTGCGCTCCCGAGGCTCACAGCCATCGCGACAGCGCATCCCAGGTTGGTTGCCATGGCGCTCGGTCCAGAGGATTTTAGCGAGGCCGTAGGCGGCCAGCCGATAGCCGATCTTCTGCATGGACCAAATCTCGCGGTCCTCTTTGCCGCGCGTGCGGCCGGCCTTGTCCCCCTTGGATTCGTCGGCAGTATCGGCGACTTCGCAGATCTCCCGAAGTTCCGCGAAACCGTCCGCCGTTCCAAGACATTGGGGTTCGCGGGTGCGTTCGCTATTCATCCCGCCCAGGTTCTCGTTCTGAACGAAGAGTTTGCTCCACTGGCGACCGAGTTGGAGTGGGCAAGACGTGTCATTGCCGCTGAACAGGAAGCCAAGGCCCAGCATCTTGGCGCCTTTACCGTCGATGGAAAAATGATTGACGCTCCAGTCATTCGTCGTGCGAGGGCGCTTCTCGCCTGGGGTCAATGAACGCAACAGCTTCCACCCCCTCGCCCACTACCGAAGTGCCCCCTTCCGCTCCATCTGATTAGAAGATAGGTTTCTGTATGGCAGCGGCTATAGGCACTGCGGGTAGGTCGCTCTTCGGTGGAATTTAGACAGCTCAAATATTTTGTCGGAGTGGTCGAGGCTGGCAGCTTTACGAAGGCAGCAGTCATGCTCAATGTCGCGCAAAGTGCACTGAGCCTTCATGTACGTCAATTGGAGGAAGAGTTCGGATCACAGCTGCTCATTCGCGACCGGAGCGGCATCAGCGTGACGCCGTCCGGTGCAAAGCTGCTCGAACGGGCACGCACCATCTTGAATGAAATCAGGATCACCAAGGCCGAGATGAGCACTAGGGCCGCTTCGGGAGAAGTAACGATAGGCATCCCGTCCGGAGCCGCTCGCGTGCTTTCTGGGCCCTTGTTGGAAGCCGTGCGCAATGAACTCCCTCTTGTGATCCTGAAGATGGTCGAAGGAATGACGGGCCCCCTTGAGGAATGGATGGCTGCGGGACGGTTCAACCTGGCGATTCTCTACCGTACCGCCGATGCCATCGCAGGCCTCCCTGTCCTGGCGCGAGAAGACTTCTGTCTGGTCGCTCCGCCGAACCTACCTCCCTTCCCCGACGTGGTTGCGCTATCGGACCTTCATGCGTTTCCACTTGCGGTACCCATGCGCAACAACAACGTTCGGCGTTCGGTCGCAGATGTGGTAGCGCAGCATGGTTGCCGCCTTGACGTGAGATTTGAAGTGGATTCGTTGTCGACGATCATTAACATGGTCTCGGAGGGCAAAGCCTATTCCATCCTCACTCCCTCTGCCATTCATAGAGAGGTCCAACAGGGGCTTGTGCATATGGTCAGGATCGTCGACCCTGTTATTACCCGCTCGGTGGTTCTGGCCGTGAACCCTAAAGACGAGAACTCCCCTCCAGTGTCTGCGGTTCGCAAACTGATCCCCGGAATCGTCCGGAAGTTGATTGATGGCGGGCACTGGCTGGCGAAGGTCCCAACAGACGCGGGCCGCGTGAATTTCTGAATCTGGCATCAATCTCGTATCAAGATACCAGTCGGCAAAATTCAATATTTGACCCAAAGCATTGGGCGGGATGTAAGTGCGTGTGACTGAACCGGTCCGGCTGGCTCACCGTAGTAGAGCCCCTTTCAACCGGAGCTACACATGTCCGAAGCCAAGCGTTATGAGCTCTTCATAGACGGCGTATGGCGGGCCGGCGGTAAAGGCGACATTCCGGTCATAAACCCTGCTACCGAGCAGGTGTTTGCCTCGGTCGCTTCAGCATCAATACAGGACCTCGAGGATGCCCTGGCCGCCGCTGAGCGTAGCCGCCGGGGATGGGCTGCACGACCTGCGCACGAACGGGGTGCTCTGCTGGTTTCAGCTGCTCGTATCCTTGCCGAAAGGGTCGGCGAGGCTGCGAAGTCACTGTCAACCGAACAAGGCAAGACCTTGGCGGAGGCAGCAGGTGAATATCGCCGCGCGCTCGAAATGCTGGAATGGAACGGGGCTCACGCGGAAGAGCTTTGCGCGTCAATTCCGATGGGACTTGGCCGCACCCTCGTACCTGAGCCCCTCGGCGTGGTTACGGCCTTTACACCTTGGAACTACCCGGCGGTTCTCAACGCTCGCAAGCTCGGCGCCGCCTTGGCTTCGGGATGCCCCGTAATCCTAAAGGGCGCTGAAGAGACGCCAAGCGCAAGCGTGTTTATTGTCCAGGCTTTGCATGAGGCGGGCGTTCCGGTCGGTGTCGTCAATCTTGTATTCGGAGTGCCTGCCGTTATTTCGGAGCATCTGCTCCGTTCCCCCATAATCAAGGTCCTCAGCTTCACAGGATCCACGGCCGTCGGGAAACATCTCGCCAGGCTAGCTGCCGATAACCTCCAGCGTTGCGTGCTCGAGCTGGGCGGGCATTGCCCTGTGATCGTATGCGACGATGCTGATCTTGAAGCCGCAGCCACGGCAATTTCGGAATACAAATTTGAATGCGCCGGTCAGAGCTGCAATGCGCCAAGCCGTATCCTGGTTGCACAGCCGATTTACCGGAAGTTCCTCTCGAAACTGGTAGATGTCGCGAAATCGATCCAGGTCGGCCCTCCTGATGCGCCAAGCACCGAAATGGGCCCAATGGCGAACGGTCGCAGGATCGAAGTGTTGCAGCGTCTGACCGAAGACGCTGTTGGAAGAGGCGCACGGATTGAAGCTGGCGGTAGCAGGCTGGACCAAACCGGTTTTTATTGGCCCCCGACGATCCTGACCCGGGTGCACTCCGAGTCGGACATTCTCCGTGAGGAACCTTTCGGGCCGATTTTGACCATCGCTCCCTTCGACACGCTCGACGACGCGATTGCTGAAGCAAACGACACCGAGTATGGCTTGGCGTCTTATTGTTTCACGTCCTCCGACGAGACGAAACGCCTGTTGGCTGCCAATCTGGCAGCGGGCGCTGTTAGTATCAACTTCCTGAAAGGTGTTGCCCCCGATGCTCCGCATTCAGGTGTGAAACAGAGCGGGTATGGTTATGAAGGGGGCGAGCAGGGCGTTCGAAGCTTCCAGAACCTGAAACTGATCAATGGGCTGGACGCGCTTGAGCGATAAGAGCACGCACACCTCGATTCACGGGGAAGACATCACGCAGAGCATCGCCGATGCACTGCAATATGTCTCTTACTATCATCCGCCTGATTACATCCAATACTTGGCGGGAGCGTATCAGCGCGAAAAAAGTGTCCCGGCGAAGAATGCGATCGGCCAGATTTTGGTCAACTCCCGCATGGCAGCCTTCGGCCGGCGACCGATATGTCAGGACACAGGCCTGGTGGTCGTCTTCGCCAAAGTGGGCATGTCGGTCCTGATCGACGCCCATGTACCCTTCACGGAGCTCATCAACGAGGGTGTTCGTCGCGCCTATCTTGATCCCGACAATCCCTTGCGTCCGTCGGTCGTGTCCGACCCTTTAGCTGGCCGAGCCAACACCAAGGATAATACGCCCGCGATCGTTCATGTTGAATTGGTGTCAGGCAACGACATCACATTTACAGTTTCGGCGAAGGGCGGGGGTTCCGAAAACAAGGCCCGGTTTACGACCCTCAACCCTGCGGCTTCCGTGGCCGACTGGGTTGTCGACACTGTTGCAACGCTGGGGAGTGGATGGTGCCCGCCGGGAATGATCTCGGTCGGTATCGGCGGCAGCGCGGAAAAAGCGATGTTGTTGGCCAAGGAGGCGATGAATGAGCCGATAGATATGGCTGACCTCGTCGAGCGCGGAGCGTCCTCGCCCGAAGAGGCTTTGCGACTGGAGCTTTATGAGCGGATCAACGCATTGGGAATAGGTGCCCAAGGTTTGGGTGGGCTCACCACGGTGGTCGACGTTAAAGTGGCGACCTATCCGACTCATGCCGCTTCCAAACCTGTGGCGCTGATCCCTCAATGCGCAGCGAACCGGCATGTATCGTTCGTCTTGGATGGATCTGGACGAGCAATTTTTGATCCACCGGACCTCTCCCAATGGCCAGACATCGGGTCTGACGACTTGCGTCCTACGGGCGTCCTGCGTGTCAATCTCGACACCCTGACCAAGGAAGAGGCCCGGGAGTGGCAATGTGGTGAAACGCTGCTACTCTCAGGCAAACTCTTGACGGGTCGGGACGCAGCCCACAAGCGGATGGCCGAACTGATCGATGCCGGCAAGCCGCTTCCGGTGAACTTCGCTGGCCGGGTAATTTACTATGTGGGTCCCGTGCGAGCGGTTGGAAGCGAAGTCGTCGGTCCTGCAGGACCAACCACTTCAAACCGGATGGATGGCTTTACCGAAAAAGTGCTTGCAGCCACTGGGCTCCTCGGCATGGTCGGCAAAGCCGAAAGAGGGCCTGCCGCCGTGGAAGCTATCGTCAAGCATCAGGCGCCCTATATGGTAGCGGTCGGCGGGGCTGCCTACCTCATATCGAAATCAATAAAATCTGCCCGTGTTGTAGCTTTCGAAGACCTCGGCATGGAGGCCATTCACGAATTCGAAGTTCAAGATATGCCGGTAATCGTGGCGGTCGACGCCGCCGGCGCATCCATCCATACATCTGGTCCGGCTGAGTGGCGGAAGCGCATGGCAGCTGACAGCATAGCCAAAAGCATTGGTATTTAGCGACATCGGTGCTTAATCATCGTCTTCCGGATCCTCGATAGGCACCCCAAACGTTGCCTTGACCCGATCGACTACCACCATGGTCTTCAGGCTCTTTATGTGCGTGTTTTGATAGAAAAATTTCCGGGTGAATTGCTCATAGTCTTCCATGCTTCGAGCAGTAATATAAAGCACGAAGTCGGCCTCGCCGGTGATGTAGAATCCTGTCGCGATCTCTGGAGAGGATTTTATATCGCGCTTAAACTTGTCGATGATATCCGCACGCTCCCTCTCAAGGGTGACCATGACGATCATCTGGATCGGTCGACCAACAGCCTTTGCAGATATAATTGAGACGTCTGCTTCGATAATGCCTTCTGCCCGGAGCCTTTTGAGGCGGCGCTGGCATGCTGTAGCGGAAAGGCCGACCTTATCGGCGATGACATCGGAGGTTAAGCGGTTGTTCCGTTGAACCAATTCCAGGATGCGGGCATCAATCCGATCATATTTCATCTACTTTGATCTCGGCTACGGCTGGCTCTCCAACCTCCCGTGCGACACTAACAGCCGCCGGCAGATCTTCAGCGTTTATAGAGGCTATGTTGCCGGCAATGCAACGCGGTACCGGTGCCTGTATCCGTTGCGATGCAGAATCACGGCATTGTCCCCGCTTTGAGAAACGCTGCATCATGATGACGGTACGCGCAGGAAGACTGCGGCCCCTCCCCTTAGATCGGCGAAAACCAGTATCCGTCTAACGGTACTTTATCGGCCACAACCAACCCGCCTCCGTCGCACTGTCGCAGGAGGCTACAACAGGGTTTCAAATGGCAAGCAAACTCCCTTCACACGCCGAATATGTCATCATCGGAGGTGGCATTATCGGCCTCTCCATAGCCTATCACCTGACCCGCCTGGGCCACAGGGATGTGTTGCTGCTTGAGCGCGATCAGCTAACTTGCGGGACTACGTGGCATGCTGCAGGCCTTGTGACACAGCTCCGTGCGAATGAAACCATGGCCAAGCTCGCTCAGTACTCCGCCGAGCTGTTTCGGGATCTCGAAAACCTGACGGGGCAGGCCACAGGCTTTCGTCAAACGGGATCCATCACCGTCGCTGCGACCCGGGACCGCCTTGAAGAGCTCAAGCGCGGCTCATCGATGGGACGCTCGTTTGGGCTGGATGTGGAGATGATCAGCGCTGCGGAAGCGCAACGCCGCGTTCCTCTCCTTGACGTCAGCGACGTTCTCGGGGCCGCTTGGATTGCATCCGACGGGATGACCAACCCGATCGATACCGCGCGTGCCTTCGCAATCGGCGCTCGCCAGGGCGGAGCGACGATCCTCGAGCGAACCCCAGTCAGCCGGATCCTGGTCGAGAACGGGCGCTTTACCGGCGTAGAGACCAGCCAAGGCACCGTCCGAGCTGAAAAGGCAGTCATCAGCACCGGGCTCTGGACCCGGAATGTGGCAGCAGATCTGACTTGGTCGGTGCCCTTACAGGCTGCAGAGCATTTCTATGTGGTGACCGAAGCCATCCCCGACCTCCCTCACGACTTGCCGACCATCCGGGATATGGACGCGCGCGTATATGCCAAGGCTGACGCGGGGAAACTCCTCGTCGGCTTCTTCGAGGCGGACGGAAAGCCTTGGGGCATGAACGGCATTCCCCATGATTTCAGTTTCGACTCGCTGCCAGAGGACTTCGATCACATCGAACCCTATCTCTCCGCCGCGATCGAGCGCATGCCTGTTTTGGCGAACGTCGGGCTGCAACTGAATTTCAATGGTCCGGAAAGCTTCACTCCGGACAATCGCTTCCACCTTGGTCCGGCACCCGAGATTCAGGGACTATATGTCGCCTCCGGTTTCAATTCCTGCGGTATCGAGTCATCGGGCGGTGCAGGCAAGGTCATGGCAGAATGGATGTCGACAGGCCTGCCCGCGGGCGACTGCTGGGAAATGGACGTCCGCCGGTCGATGCCCTTCCAACGCAACAAGCGGTATCTCTACGACCGTACAGTGGAGGCGGTGGGCAACCTCTGGACACTTCACCTGCCGCACAAATCGCCAAAGACGGCGCGCAACGTGCGGGTGTCTCCGCTCCATGACAGGTTGGCCGCTGCGGGCGCCAATTTTGGTGAAAGTGCCGGCTGGGAACGGGTCCAATGGTTCGGCTCTGGATCTCCAAATGAAAATCACGCCACCTTCGGCCGTGACGAATGGTTTCACCGCAGTGGCGCCGAACACACAGCCACTCGCTCTGCCGTGACCCTTTTCGATCAGACCTCCTTTGCCCATATCCTGGTCCAGGGGCCCGACGCCCTTGTCCTGCTACAACGCCTCTCCACGAACGATGTGAATGTGCCGGTTGGCCGGGTTGTGTACACCCCGTGGCTCAACGAGCGGGGGGGTATGGAGTCTGACGTAACGATCGCGCGTAACGGCGATGAGGAATTCCTCGTCGTCACAGCAGCAGTCCAACGCACGCGGGACCTCGCCTGGTTGCGCTTGCACGCGAAGGGCGCCGGCCACGTCTCGGTGGTCGACGTGTCATCCGGATATACAACTCTTTCGGTCATGGGTCCGCGATCGCGGGAATTGCTGGAGCGGGTCAGCCCTGCCGACTTCTCCAATGAGGCATTCCCCTTTGCAACGGCCTGTGAAATCGAAGTCGGCTACAGCTTGGCACTTGCTTTCCGTATGACGTTTGTCGGTGAGCTTGGCTGGGAATTGCACATCCCGACGGAACAGACATTGGGCGTGTACGACGCTTTGGTGGCCGCAGGCGCAGATCTTGGTGTTGGCCATGCCGGGTATGTCGCGCTAAACACATTGCGTCTTGAGGCGGGCTATCGCGATTGGGGCTCTGACGTCGGTGATGAGGACACCCCATTGGAATCCGGGCTTGCCTTTACAGTTGCCTGGGACAAGTCCGAAGATTTCATTGGCCGTGCGGCCCTTGAAGCCCAACGTGGCAAGCCATTGCGCCGCAGATTGGTCCAGCTCGCGTCGCCCGATGCCAAGGCTCTGATGTTCGGCACCGAGCCTGTTTGGCGGGATGGGAAGCTCGTGGGGTACCTGCGCTCAGCTGGTTTCGGCCACACAGTCGGATGCGGCATTGGTATGGGTTACCTCAACTCAGATACCGGGGTGACCGCGGAGTGGCTATCGTCAGGGGCATTCGAGATCGAGATCGCGGGTGAGCGCTATGCCGCAATAGCTTCCCTGCGTCCGTTCTTTGATGCCGGACGCAGCCGCGTGAAGGGCGAGTGGCGTGCTTCCGGAGAGTTGATCGCGCCCGAGCTTCTCAAGGCCTGAGCCTTCAACCTGCCTCTCTCACAAAAACGGAACCCGCCAAATGTCTTCAGACCCCTCAACGGTCCTCTCGCTTTCTTGCGCGGACCGACCAGGCATCGTGTCGGCTGTTTCAGGGCTGTTATACGCTGCCGGCTGCAACATCCTTGAGGCTCAGCAATACAGTGACCCCGAGACTGGGCTATTTTTCATGAGGGTTGTCTTTGCACGCCCCGGCGATGCACCCCCCAGCGACCAACCGGCGGCTGGGCTTGATGAGCTCGCCGGGCGACTCGCAATGACGTACACGCTGCGCCCACCGTCGCGGCCCAAGCGGGTCATGCTGCTTGTATCAAAGTTCGATCATTGCCTTGCCGATCTCCTCAATCGGTGGCGGATTGGCGAGTTCCCGATGGATGTGGTCGCTGTGGTCTCCAACCATGGCAAAGAATACCTGGCTTCAACTGACCTCAAGGATTTGCCCTTCCATCATCTGCCCGTCAGCCGCGACAGCAAGACGCAACAGGAAGGGAAGCTTGAGGCCCTGATTGAGCGCACCAACCCAGATCTTATTGTGCTTGCCCGTTATATGCAGATTTTGTCGGATGGCTTCGCAGCCAAGCTGGCAGGCCGCTGCATTAACATCCATCACTCGTTTCTGCCGGGCTTCAAGGGCGCGAAGCCTTATCATCAGGCACACCTTCGAGGTGTAAAGCTGATCGGCGCAACGGCCCACTACGTCACGTCGGATCTTGATGAAGGACCGATTATTGAACAGAACGTCGAGCGTATCTCCCACCAGGATACGCCCGACGATTTGGTCCGCAAAGGTCGGGACATCGAACGGCAGGTCTTGGCTCACGCCGTTCGTCTTCACCTTGAAGACCGGGTTATCCTCAACGGCAATAAGACTGTGGTTTTCTCTGGCTGAACGGCGGCACTCCGCAATATTTCATTCAACGAAAAAAAGGCCGGGCTGTTCATTGAACATCCCGGCCTTTCGCGCTCTCCAGGGTGACGGCCAGGCGGAACGACCCGGCCGCCAAGTCTTGGGAGACTATACCGCGCCTTCAGCCTGGAGCGCTTTATAGGTTGTTTCGACCGCACGCACCGTGGCGTCGACGATGATATCGATTTCTTCTCTTTTGATGATGAGCGGCGGTGCATAACCCAAGGTATCAGCGTGCGGCATGGCCCGCGCGATCACACCGTTTTCAAGCAAGGCTGCCGCTGCGCGCACACCCACTTGCAGGCTGGTGTCAAAGGGCACCCGCTTTTTCGGGTCACGCATAAACTCAACCGCCGAGAGAATACCCACACCGCGAACCTCGCCGACTATGGGATGACCTTCAAGCTTGGACTTCATCTGTCCATGCCAGTAGGGCCCCACATCGCGCACATGGTCGAGGATATTGCGCTCCTTCAGGACCTGGATGTTCGCCAACGCCGCGGCGGCACAAAGCGTGTGACCTGAGTACGTCCAGCCGTGACCGATCGGCCCAAACTTCTCGCTGCCTTGCTCCAACACCGACCAAACCCGCTCTCCAATGATTGAGCCTGAAATCGGGAGGTAAGCTGAACTGAGGCCCTTGGCGATCGTGACCAGGTCCGGGCGCATTCCATAAAGATGCGAACCGAATTTCTCGCCTGTGCGACCGAAACCGGTCACGACCTCGTCGGCGATCAGGAGAATGTCATACTTGTCCAGCACCGCTTGAATCTCAGCCCAGTAGCCCTTCGGTGGAGGCACAATACCGCCCGTGCCGAGGACGGGCTCACCGATGAAGGCGCCCACGGTATCTGGGCCTTCCGCAATGATGAGCGCTTCGAGCTCCTTAGCGCAGCGTTTCGAAAATGCTTCCTCGGTCTCGCCGTCCTGCGCCTGGCGATACCAATGCGGGGTGGTCGTATGGCGGACGATGTCGAGCGGAAGATCGAAGTGGTTGTGAAAGAATGCCAAGCCTGTCAGGCTTCCGGTCACCAGCCCCGAGCCGTGGTAGCCACGCTGCCGCGAAATGATCTTCTTTTTTGCCGGGCGACCGAGAACGTTGTTGTAGTACCACACCAGCTTGATATTGGTTTCGTTGGCGTCCGACCCCGAAAGGCCGAAATAGACACGCCGCATGTTCTCGCCAAAATACTCGACGACGGCTTCCGCGAGGAGGGTCACCGTTTTCGTGCTCTGGCTTGCATACACGTGTGCAAATGGGAGCTCATGGGCCTGTTTGGAAATCGCATCGGCGATTTCCTTGCAGCCGTACCCGATGTTGACGCAGTAAAGGCCGCCGAATCCGTCAAGACTTTTGCGCCCCTCGGTGTCCCAGATGTAGACCCCCTCAGCTCCCGCCATAACACGGTTCGGGGTTTCACCTCGGCTATGCTTGGCCAAATGGGTCGAGGGATGGAAAACGTAATTCCGATCCTTCTCCTGAATTTGCGCAGTACCCAAGTTGCTTAGAGCCATTTTTTCTCTCTTTTCGAATGACAGGCGACCGGCCGTATGTCGGTCAGCTGTTCAAAATTAGCAGCAAGTCTGCGCCGGGTTTGACGCAAAATAGGGCTTTCGCGTTGAAATTCAGCGCGAAACGAGCAAAGCCGTGGACTTTCCATCGCTGTCGTCAGTGCTCATGATGTCGGCAGTCTTTTTCCTGCACTAGGCGGCCAGAGTGCCTTCGACCAGATTCACCCAATATCCAATTCCGTAAGGAATCGCATTGTCGTCGAAGTCATAGGTCGGATTGTGCAGCCCAGCCGTAGGCCCGTTGCCGAGGAATAGGAACGCGCCGGGCCGTGCCTGGAGCATGTAGGAGAAGTCTTCGGAGACCATAACCGGCTTGACCTGGTCATTGACCGCGTCCCGCCCGACCAAGCTGCGCGCCGCAGCTGCTGCCCGTTCGTAAGCCTCGGTGTGGTTAAACGTCAGGGGCTCAAGGCGCCGATGGCGAAATTCGATTGTAGCTCCGAAAGCGGCCGCGATGTTCTCGGCGCAGGTCTTAATCTGTTTTTCCGCAAAATCCCGCAATGCGGGAGATAGGCTTCTCACGGTCCCGCCGAGCGTCACGGTGTCGGGAATGATATGGTAGGATTCACTTCCCGTGAACTTCGGAACGGACACCACCAAAGCCTCCGTGGGATCGAGGTTGCGCGACACCAGGGTCTGGAGGGCCATGACGATCTGCGCCCCAACGACAACCGGATCGATCGTGTGGTGTGGCGTGGCGGCATGGCCGCCTCGTCCGGTTATCACGATGTCGAACTCATCGAGAGCCGCCATGATAGAACCGTCCCTGATGCCAAATTTGCCGACCTCAATCCCGGGCATGTTATGCATGCCATAGACCTGGGAGATGTTGAAGCGGTCCATCAGGCCTTGCTGAACCATGCGGTTTGCACCCTGCCCGTCTTCCTCGGCGGGTTGGAAAATGAGCGCCACGGAGCCTTTGAAATTCCGCGTTGCCGCGAGATGCTTCGCCGCGCCGAGGAGCATGGCAGTATGACCGTCGTGGCCGCAGGCATGCATCTTGCCTTCGACCAATGACGTCCAGGGCTTCCCACTCTGCTCAACAATCGGCAAGGCATCCATATCTGCCCGCAGACCGATGGTCGGGCCGTCGCCGCCGGTGCCTTGGATCACGGCAACAACACCCGTCTCGGCTATACCGGTCTCAATGTGGTTGATGCCAAAAGACGCCAGCTTTTCAGCGACAAAGTTGGCCGTGTTGTGGACGCGATAATCAAGTTCCGGATTTTGGTGCAGGTGATGGCGCCAGGCTATAGCCTCTTGATGAATATCCCGGAAATCATTCACGCTGCGCATTCGAGTCTCCTGTTCCAATCTAAGGACACGCCCCAGTTGCCGCGATGCTATCTGCGCAATGGTTCGTTGGAACCGTAAGGTAGGCGCAGCGGCCTTGCGTGCCTTATTTGGACAAAAGCTTCGAGCGTTGTCGCCTCGCAGTCAAATGCATTGTGTGTATCGACCCTATCTCACTTCGAGATGCCTCCAGCACCCGGGTTCCCGCGGTCCAATTTCTTGCGGTCGGGCCGCTCTTGGGTCAAGGCCGGTACTTCTCTGGGGTCTGGCGGCGCAGAAGGCGAGGTTTAGGCTTGAAAAGAGAAGGATGTTTGACGTGGCTGTCGAAACGGTGCCCGCAATCTGTCGTGGAGTTCGCCATTGATCGCAGCCGTCCGGACCTGCATGAGCATATGACTCGTCGTGGAGGGACCTGCGCATCTGCTGTTTACTATGCGTTTCCCGACGAGTGAGTTCACCGCCGACTCGGCCAAGGATGTGGCGTCGCGAAGGCCGGGTCGGTAGCGTTTTCCGTAGTTTACTTCGCACCGCGGTGCGAACGTACATGGGTCAGGGGATGCAAAAAACTAGCTTATGAGGGATGTCCCAGAGACTAGCTTACTTTTTTCCGAAGATTGCCCATCGCGGGGGCTCCGCATGACACATCTCCTTGGCGGAGACAGATGCCATGTCCCTGCCGAGCGTCTGCACTACTCCCCGATCTACTGGCCTAGTGCGGCTTTCCCGCGTTGGCTTGTGAGGACGAATCGCAAATTACCTGGACTTCACTGCTTGAGTTTTCGGTTGTGTCGGGTCTTCGACAAAGTTGGACATGAGAGAGAGCGCTATCACAGCCACCCATTGTTTTCGCATGATTTTCTGATTTGGCACGACACCTGCTGCGCTACCCACAAACGCGGTAGAGGGAGGAATAGAGGAGAAATCATGCCATGATCACGCCCGCCGAATATGTGGTCGCGCCGCAAACACTTAGCTTTCCCGAACAAACGGAAGTCTTTGCGCTTTCATTCTTCAGGATGCCGAACAGCGTTCGATTGCCCCCCCTTGAATGCTCGTGATGATGATCTCTGTCTTTGGGCTTGAAGTTTGTGGAAGGCGAACCGGGGCCTGCCTGGGGGGCCAGCCACTCGACCAGCACGTTGGAGCACTTCGATGGAGCGCTGGTCGAGCGCGACCATGACGCCCTCTCAGCGATTTTGGACCCTCTCGACAACATGATGACCTGCTGCGGTCAGCACTTCTACAATTTCTGGCAAGATCCGCGACACCCGCGGACTTTGGGGCGCTGGACCCCATTGCCGCCTCCCTGATGGCGGATCCCCCGGTGGGAGCCACTACTCGATCTGGACGCCTTCGCTACCAGCGACGGAGATGACTGAATCTGGGGCAGCGCGCCGCTTGAGCGAGACAGGAAAGCCGTTCTAGCCTGTCGAGCGCCGGCAGCGATGCGGTCGACCCTGACGCGCTTCACTGGAGCCGTGCCCGGCGCTCTTCCTAAGGTAGGCGCGAATCGTGGTCTACGGTGGCCTCGAAGTCTCGCCGTGGAGATGCAGTCGTCTGTGGGGGGGGGCGCGCTCCGCGGACTCTGCCGAAAGGATGTCGAGAAAAGGAACGGAAGGTTACGATGAGAGTCATACCAGAATTTAACAAGGTTACTGAGGTATCCGAAGTAAAGCCTCTGCCCTCTAAAGCGCGAGCGGTGATAATCGGAGGAGGGATTTCGGGGTGCTCCGTTGCATATCACTTAGTGAAGCTCGGATGGACGGACGTGGTCCTGCTCGAACGTAAGCAACTTACATGCGGCACGACCTGGCATGCTGCCGGATTGCTTAGCGAGATTCGCGATTCTAGTGACATGACAAAGTTAATAAAGTATTCAATGGAGCTCTACTCTAAACTTGAAGACGAGACAGGGGTTGCAACCGGGCTTCGCCGCGTCGGCTCGTTGTCTATCGCAATTACCGAGGAGCGGAAGCATGAGTTATACAGGCAACTCTCTCTCGCAGCCGCTCACGGTGTCGAGGCTCGAAAAGTCTCTGTGCGAGAGCTGGTTGAAATGTATCCCCATGTCAATGTATCTGATGTCACTGCTGCGCTTCATTTTCCTAATGATGGACAATGTGATCCAGCCAATATCGCGATAGCGCTGGCCAAAGGGGCACGTCAGCGCGGCGCCGCAATCTTTGAAGGAGTAAAGGCAGCCGGTGTTCAGGTGAGAAACGGCCGCGTATCAAGTGTAACATGGGAAAAGGATGGCCAGCGAGGGTTGATCGAAGCGGAGAACGTCGTAAACTGTGCGGGCATGTGGTCACGGGAATTCGGAGCTAGAAGCGACGTCGTGGTTCCATTGCATGCGTGCGAGCACTTCTACTTGATCACAGAGCCAATTGGTGGACTAACTCGGCTGCCGGTCCTACGGGTCCTTGACGAACATACCTACTACAAGGAAGATGCGGGAAAAATTCTTTTCGGGGCGGTGGAACCGAAGGCGAAACCGTGGGGCATGGACGGCATCCCGGAAGATTTCTGCTTCGATCAGTTGCCCGAGGACTTTGCCCATTTCGAACCTATTATGGAGAAGGCTCTAAAGCGAATTCCGATGCTGGCCACGGCCGGTATTCGCACCTTCTTTAATGGACCAGAAAGCTTCACTCCGGACGACCAATATCACTTAGGTGAAGCTCCTGATGTTAGGGGCTATTGGGTAGCATGTGGTTATAACAGTACAGGGATAGCTGCCTCAGGAGGTGCGGGCTTGGCGCTGGCGCAGTGGATGAATGATGACGAACCGCCCTTCAATTTGTCAGGCGTAGACATCCGTAGGATGGAGCCGTTTCAGAAAAACTGTTCGCGCTTGAAGGAACGGGTTTCGGAGGTAGTGGGACTTTCCTTTGCCGACCACTTCCCCGCTCGTCAGATGACAACAGCGCGCGGCATTCGACGCTCGCCAATTCATGAACATCTCAAAGCACGCCGGGCGGTCTTCGGTGAGATGGTGGGCTGGGAGAGAGCCAACTGGTTTGCCAGGGAGGGTCAGGAGCGCGAATACCGATACTCCTGGCACCGCCAAAACTGGTTTGATAATCAGCGAGACGAGCATACGGCGGTTCGTGAACGAGTAGCTGTTTTCGACTTGACTTCGTTCGGAAAAATCCGAGTGGAAGGCCGAGACGCTACCAGCTTTCTCCAGCGGCTTTGCTGCAACGATGTTGACGTACCGGTTGGCCGGATCGTTTATACGCCAATGCTAAACGAGCGGGGCGGAATCGAGAGCGATCTCACCGTGTGTCGTCTTACAAAGACTGCTTTCCTGCTGGTCGTTTCGGCCTTCGCAGTGCGACCCAATCTCTCTTGGCTGAGCCGGCATCTAGGCGATGAGTTCGTCGTTATCACCGATATGTCGGCGGCGGAAAGCGTCCTGGCCGTGATGGGACCGCATTCGCGCGAACTGCTCGGCAGAGTAAGTCCGAATAACTTCTCCAACGAAAACAATCCTTATGGCACCTGCCAGGAGATTGAAATCGGCATGGGTCTGGCGCGGGCCCATAGAGTTAGCTACGTCGGCGAGCTGGGGTGGGAGATCTACATACCGACTGACCAAGCCGCGCATGTCTTCGAAGTAATCGAGGCGGCGGGCGCAGATCTGGGACTGAAGCTGTGTGGGCTTCATGCCATCGGCTCGTGCCGCATCGAGAAGGCATATCGGCACATCCCCGATGATGTGGGCAGCGGGGATCATGTGCTCGAAGCGGGACTGGGCTTCGCTGTCAAGACGGCAAAGCCTGGATTTATTGGCCGCGATGCGGTGCTGAGAAAACTTGAGACGGGACTCGACCGTCGGCTGGTTCAGTTCCGCCTTAAAGACCCCGCGCCTCTGCTTCATAGGAACGAAGTCATTTTCCGAGACGGTCGGATCGCCGGAACAATCACTTCCGGAGACTACGGGCACACACTCGGCGGAGCCCTTGGCCTTGGCTATGTACCGTGCAAGTATGAATGCGAGACAGCTCTGCTCTCCTCTTCTTATGAGGTTGAGATCGCTGGCCAGCGTTTTCCCGCAGAAGTCTCGCTCAAACCGATGTATGATCCCAAGGGCCAGCGGATGCGGGTTTGACTTAGAGTTGGGGGAGTGGGCATCCATGAACGTATCCTGAGTATCTTTGCTGCAGGCCGCGTCTAACCGATTCCCACTGACGCTGCAGGGCTCGCCCAACTGGCAACAAGCGGCTTTTACAACGAGGTTGATGTCAAATGGCTGCGCGCGCACGATGTACGCAACATGATCACCGCTCGCGGTCATCTCCCCTATCCCACGTCCGACTCGACTACATGATCCGTGGGGTTGTGCGCCACCTTCGTCGTGGCGCATCGATCACCCTCGTTGCTGAGGGTGCGCGTGCAGTTGGTCGAGCAAGGAACTGGATCTCAAGCTGCGTATGCCGAGGGCAATGTTCCGCGAACGAACGCGGGGACTGACCTTATGCGAACCCAGACGGGGCGGCACTGTCATGAATCTTGTGCGTGCGGCCGCTTGTCGTCATTGGTTTTACGGCGAAAGCTTGAAGGTCAGCGCCTCGATCGGATTCGCAAGGCGTATGATTTGCCATGGATCTGCGCGTGCCTGCTCGCGTGAGTAGCTGGCTGCCGCTGCGACTTGCCCGGTTGCGACCAAACATCGACGTGGCGGGGGTCATGCAACGTTCGGCCAACCGATGCCTAAAGATCGCGATCGGATCACAAACCGCCGAGGCTCTACTATCGCTAGGAATGAACGCTCAGAGGCAGGCTACAAGGTGGTTCGGCGGTAAACTGAGATATGGCCTTTGGACTCTTTGGTGAACGCGCCCCTTGCCCAATCTCCGCAACGCTCCGCCAGTCTCAGCCCAACGCACTCGGCCATGGTGTCGAGCTCTTGGTGATAAATGTACCGAACGCGCTGCGGTAAACGTTTGACCGACGCGCCAGAAAACCACAGTATTGTTGAGGTCAAATGCTGGTGTATCGGGTCGTGGAGCATCGCATTGACAAATGTATTCTCCTGATCAACGAACGTAGTGGTAATATTCTGGCCGCCGACAAAACCATCTAAACATGGAACGCGTACTTCGATTACTACAGCTCCGTTCTCCTTTAGCGCCTCAGCAGCCGAACGAAGGCAAGCTATTTGCTCTTCGCGCCTGGAGAGGAGCGTGAATGTGCCATAGACGCAATAGACCAAATCGTAGCGCCGCTCTGAGCCGAAATCGGCAATGTTCCCCTTCCAAGCTTTGATCAGATCGGTACGCTTGGCGAGAAGTTTTAACATACTGTCCGAATTGTCGATGCCTTCGACTTTGACACCGCGCTCGCTCAACGGCACCGCCACGCGCCCATTGCCAATTCCGAGCTCAAGAGCACACCCTCCTTTGGAAAATCGCTCGAGAAAGTCAGCAGTTTCGCATGCCTCCGCGGCTTTACCTAATAAGCTGGTGAATTGTTCATATGTGGAAGCCACACTCTCGTCATATGGAAAAGCATCATGCATACTCGTTGTCCTATATCTTTGTTTCTGCGTCAATTGTTTAATTGCATCAGCAGGTATTGCTCTTTATTATGGCCATTGCACCCAAGATCAATTCGGTCATCGTAGGCAATGGTTCGGTTTCATTCGATGAACTTTATAGCTTCGGGGTAATCTGTGAGGTTGTTATACGTTTGTGTTATTTCTTCATCCACCTTTATGTCCTTAACTGCCACAATGCTGGCCCATGCGCCGGAGTCTTCATCGGTCCAAACCGTTTGTGCGTTAGGACGCAAAGAGTGATTCACCAGCGAAGCAAGACCAAAAACAACGTACCGAGCTATTGGCTCATTCTTATTTTTTTTGTCAAATCGGACGAAATAATACTCAAGTATTCCAGTACGATCTATAAGGTTTGCTTCTATGTCGCCGAATACCCACGTTGGAGCGCGCTCGATTAGATCCCCAGCTCTGAACGGGGTATTCGCGAATAAACCACGACCTTTTACGGGAACCTTCTTGACATACAAAGCATTGCTACGATCAAAGACCCTGTTGACCATGGTGTCTACCTTCTTAATGCTGAGATTACATTTCTGATGAGGGGGCGGCATTAAGTTTTCGACCGTGATTCGACTGCAATGCTGACTATAAAGAAGTCGACACCTGGTGTTGACCGCAGGCTCACCTATGATTCTCAAGTTCTCGCCGCAAACCTGCTCGTCCGCGGAGCAGCTATTAAGGCCTCGCCCATATCTAATGATACTTTTGCCACTACGTGTCCCTTTGCTCGAGAGAACGGAAACCTCCTTGCGCTCGGCAAGGTGCGTCTTCTAAAGGACGTTCCATTTTAGATGAAAGCGAACATAGCTGGTTCTCAAGCTCGTCATACCTACCAATACGAGTGGGTAAACGTTAGCTGCCAACCCTGCCCTTACCGTTTCATCTCCTAGATGCCGTATCACGGGAGTACACGACTGCCGGTTTGGTCGTCGGGGCCGGTTCAAGCGTGCTTGAACGTTGGATCTGCATCGCTGCCGGAAAAGGGCGTCAGAAACGATTAGCAGGCTTCTCTGATTGGGGTTGTCGAGGTTAGTTCCTCTTGCGTTTTTTTCGGATCGGCGTCCCCGCGGGTCAGTCGCTTCTCTTCGCGGTCGGCGCAGGGCCGCCGCATGATGGAGTCAGGGGAGCGAGGCGTCTCAATCTGCTAAACGGACTTGGGGAAGTTCGCCCGGCATCGGGCCTGCCAACGAGATCGCATTGACCGTCGTCCCACGGGACGTCGCCACAGGCTCGTCACGCACTTCCAAGCTGAAGCATCTCCCAGTTGTTGCAACGCAGATATGAAATGTCTTCTGCGATGGAGCAAGCGCGCGGGTTTGGGGTGACGGCTAGAAAAATGACACGGTTACTTACTTAAACATGCCAGATGGCGCCCGCGACGGCGATCAGCGCGTTGGCGGCAGATGCGCGATCTGCGCGCCGAGCTCATAGTAGCCCTCTCTGATTGCCCGGAAGCGGGCGCTCTGCGCTGGGGATACGGGCAGAAACATTCGATCGAGCGGCAGCTCGCCGCTGATGCAGCGGGCGAGCTCGCAGCCGAACACCGTACCCGGCGCGATACCTCGTCCATTGAAACCCGTCAGCGCGATCATGTTTTCCGCTGGGATATGAAGGCGGGGCAGATGGTTGGTCGTGATGCCGATCCGACCATACCACTCATGCTCCAGCTCGATCTCACCTATCTGCGGGAAGAGCGCCCGGACACGCCGCCTCGCCCAGTTTCGATGGATCGCGATTCCGGTGCCGCGGAGTGCGCCGACGCTGCCGACGATGAGGCGGCCGGCATTATCTGTACGAAAGGCGGTCAGCACGTTCCGGGTGTCCCACGCACCGTGCCCCTCGGGCAGGATCGTGCGGCGAATTGTGTGGCTCAGCGGCGCAGTCGCGACGTGGAAGACGGGCAGCACTACCTGCTCGCCCCGCAGCTCTGGGAAGATGCGAGACGTGTAGGTGTCGGTCGAAAGAACCGCCCACTTGGCCCGGACGCTTCCATCTTGCCCGGCGAGCCGCCAGACGCCGCCTTCGCGCGCGATGTGTTCGACCGGGCTCCTCGTGAGGACGGTCGCGCCGGCGGCAATCGCCGCGCCGGCGAGGCCGCGCACATAGGCGAGCGGCTGGATCGTCCCGGCCCGGAGGTCGAGAAGGCCTGCGGGGAAGGCCGCGGTGCCTGTCTTGGCACGCGTATCCCCCGAATCGAGGATGTACACCGGGGCGCCGAGCGCCTGCCACTGCCGAGCCCGCTCCGCGATCTCAGCAACGCCCTTCTTATCGGCTCCACAATGGATCGTGCCGGCCCTCTTCAGCTCGCACTGCAAGTTGTGCTTGTCGACGATCTCGAACACGGTGCGTGGAGAATCGCGCAGTAAATTAAGCAGGCGACTGCCATAAACCCGACCGAGCGTCTCCTTGAGCGCCGAGGGCATCACCCAGAGGCCTGCATTCACCAATCCGGTGCTTCGCCCGGCGGCGCCAAAACCAATTTCGGCTGCCTCGATCACAACAGCGTCCAGGCCCCGCTCGGCTAGGTGCAGCGCAGTGGACAACCCGGTGTAGCCGGCTCCAACAATCGCGACATCGGCTACGAGGTCGCCTGCCAGCTTCTCCGTCGCAGGCGCCGGCGGAGCTGTCAGCTCCCAAAGCCCGTGCGAACGTCGATCGTTCAGCATTCTTTTTGCTCCCACCCTTGTCCTCTTCAAAGTCCTCTGCCCTGGCGGCAACGCGGACGCGCTCTAGCTCTCGAGTTGACCATGTTCTCGGCCCAAAGGGCCAATACCTACTTCGGAAAGCCGTTTACAAAACGCATTACCGATCTGATGTGGGATCGACGAACACTTGCGCGGTCGCACTTCTGCCTCGCACACTGGCGCCACAGAGAAAAATCGCGCTATCGGACACTTCCCGCGCGAATGCCATTTCCTCCGCGACGATGAGCACATTGCCCTCCTCTCATCCGCAAGAATGCGCGTAACCTCGAGAACTTCGCCTGCAAGATCATCCAGTGCGATCCTCGGATCCTGGATTTTAGTGACGGCAGAATTCAGCCTGGCGTGCGTCGGCTGCCAGTTTCGCAACTTTTGGTAGAGTAGCCATAATTGTTCAACCCTTAGGTGGTTTGGTATTGTGAGGTTGGAAAATTCAGTAGCCTGCATCGTTGTGCGCGACGTATGTGTTTTCGTTTGGCGCGGGCCGGCATAGTATGCCCTCGTCCTGCCGCAAGTGCCTTGGCCGTCGGAAGCAATCCCGAGCACCCGAGACTGAGGCAGAGCCACGTTGTAACGAATGCATACTTAGTCATAACGGCCATTCACGAATCGCGTAAGTTCACAACTCTATAATTCTCGCTTTTATCGCTTTTATAGCTGCGGTTGTCCTCCTGGCGGATTCCGTTTTTCGCATTACATTTTTTATGTGAAAGTTGACAGTATTTACGGATATCCCTAGTATTACGCCTATTTCCCATGACGATTTACCTTTGGCTGTCCACAGGATACACTCTTTTTCTCGTGTAGAAAGATTAGTCATATCCTCGATGTTGCTCAAATTGTCAGGGTTAGTAAGCTTCTGATGAAAATGTACCGCCGCAAGTTGCAAGTACGTGATTGTTCTATTCTCGAACTCACCGTCCCGGGCTTGAGCAAAGTTCATGATCCCCAAGCCGCCGTCGGGGTCGTGCAATGGAACACTGACGCCTGACTTCAAGCCGAACGTTGCAGCCTCATCAAAAAAGCGCCGCTCGTCGTCAGTCGTGCTGGCGTCGTTGTACACCTCGCTCCATTGAAAAGCGCTTGACCGCTTTCGACTGGTCTTGATGATCGGGTCTATCCTTTCGTAACGCATTTCAAAATAGCGCTCCTGCCATTCATCAGGGTACTTCAGCATGACGACTGGCAGGCCTCGGACCGGCTCTAAGGACTTTTGGTCTGGCGCAAGATGGCCATAGGCGATCCAATGGCAATCAAAGTTCAGAGCAAAAGTGGATAACACCTCGAACAGACGATCGGATCTGCCAACCCCATCGGTCTGGTCGAGAAATCGGCCGAACTCTACCGCAAAAGCCTCGCTGGCAGGATCAGGGAAAAGCTTTGCCGGGACCGAGCGAAACTTGTCGGGCACTCTGGTTGGGAGACCTCGAAGTTGAGACACATCGGTTATCAGTGGGCGTTTCACACTCTCTACTCCGTAGCCATTTTGCGTTGGATGTGCCGCGGTCGGACCACTTTCCGTCTATTCGGGCCACGTAATTACGCCTAGGCTGGCCAACAAAATCAGAGCTCTAGCATCTCATCGCGGCTGAGGAAGTTATTTGTGTTTAAATTTTTGCGTTGTTACTGTGACGGCAGCGCAATAAAGAAGCCGAACTCGGGGTAATGCATTCCGCCGCTTCAAGTTAGCGTCATTGGCGTTTCCAGAATAACATCTATGAACTCGGCGCCCCCCCACAAATGCGTATCAAGTTACACTTCCAGATGATCGCTTCTTGAACCTCCGCGTTTCGGTGCTCTCACCGAGGAAGAGGCCGTCATTGTCGCTTTGCGGCGCTACTCTGTTGCTGCGCGACGACTGCCTCAATGCCTTAGAGCCGACGATCCCGCAGCTGACGCGCTCGTCGCTGCGTCGTTGGCTTCAACGCCATGGCGGTCTCCACAGGAGGGTAGTTCACCCACGTCCCGGATGGGCTCACCACGAGGCCCGTTCCGAAACAGGACCAGCAGGGACATACCGGACAGTCACCAGAGGATGAGCCCGACCATCAAGGATGCGAACGTCAGGCGCTTCAACTACGAGCGCCACGATCACCCCGCCAGCACCCCGCCGACTTATCTCACGCTACAACTTCGGCCGGTAGGCTCAGGACCCTCAAAGGGCTCTCGCCCTATGAGTCGTCGGCAGGTTTCGGCCGCACAGCCCGACGCTTGGTTGATCGGGCGAGCAAAGCCGGGACTTAACATGAGGCTGATGCGTTTTCTTATGACCGAGCGGGATCACTGGCTGGCACGTCCAAGTTTAAGTCCACCAAAGAACAAGATCCGACCGCGCAAACCCGAAAAAGCTGTTGAGCACCAACCGCCGCTTTCCGTTGCCGGATTGGCCGGTGACCCCGTGAACGAAACCACCGTCGATCAGGGCGATGTCCCCGGCTTTGAGCTGGAATTCGCGATGAGGAACGTCTTCAAGATAGGCTGTCGAATAGGGATATCCCGTGGTCTCAACACCTTGCGACTTGCGGTCGACAACCGTGGGCTTGTGGCTCCAAAGCCGCAGATTTCCACCCTGCTCGGCCATGCTAGGGTAGAAGTTGAGTGCCGCGACGGTGTTTTGCGCCACCGCAGAAAGCTCGTAATCGTTCCCGGCGCTTAGCACTTGAGCGACATCGTCGTGCGGCTCCAATGAATACGCGCCACTGCCAGACCAGCTGAGAGCGCGACAGACATTGGCCTGCCCCTGCTCCGAGCGAGCTAACCGAAATTCAATGCCCTGGTTGTGAAGCTCGCGCTTTAACGCGTCGAATACTGATCGGACCGGATCAACCAAATTGCCGAAAAGGGCATCGACGTGGGGTCGCGCAGTTTCTGAATCTGCGAAATACGTGGCTGCATCCTTCCTGTAGTGTGATGCGCCGACATATTGGCCGGGGACGCCGTCTTTGCGTTCCCCGAGGCCGGGGCTGCTAACAAAGTTCGTGGTGATTTCTTCTGCTATTTCCGTACTGAAAGCTTGCTTGATGTGCAGAGCGGTGATCTCACCCTTCAGGACTGAGATGATTTCCGCAGTGCTGATTGAGCCGGTTCGTTCCATGATCGTAGGAGGCGAGATGGCAGGCGCCTGAGATGCTTGGTTAGTGCCCATTGGCTTGCTCCTTTAATGCGTGATCTAGGATGGCGATGCCATGATCAAGTTCGTCGTCGGTGATGGTTATCGGTGGTAGGACTTTGATGACTTCGCGATTTGGTCCTGACGATTCGATCAGCAGGCCATTTTCGAATGCGACATCATGCACACGGCCAACAACGGCCTGTGAGCGGCATTTGAGACCGGCCATCAGACCGCGGCCGCGGCTTTGTTCGATGCACGTGGGAAATTTCGCAATCAGGCTATCGAGGTGGTTTTGCAGTTTGGCGGCTGTTTGCTCAACGCCTGCAGTGAACTGCGTGTCGGACCACAGTCTGCACATCGCCCCTGCAGTCACGAAGGCGAGATTGTTGCCTCTGAACGTACCGCTGTGTTCTCCGGGATTCCAAATGTCCAGATCGGGGCGAATCAGAACAATGGAGAACGGGCTACCTGACGCGCTGAGGGACTTTGAAAGGCATACGATATCGGGATCAATACTCGCGAACTCGAATGAGAAGAACTCGCCCGTTCGTCCCGCACCCGCCTGAATGTCGTCGACGATCAAAACAACGCCGTGCCTGCGGCAAATGCGCTGAATTTCCGTGAGCCAAGCAGCAGATGCCGTGTTCATGCCGCCTTCCGCCTGAATGGTCTCCAGAATGATAGCGGCTGGCTTTTCAATGCCGCTGCCTGGATCGCCCAAGACGAAGTCTATGTAGCCGGCGGAATCGAAATCTTGGTTCGGATATCCGTCATAGGGAACACGGATCACATCGTGGCGAGCAACACCGCCCAATTCCCTGGTCGATGCCGAACCCGACACCGCCAAAGAACCCAGCGACATGCCATGGAACGCATTCGTGAACGCCATGACGCTCGAGCGCCCGGTATATTTTCGCGCCAGCGCAAGCGCTGCTTCGTTAGCGTTTGTGCCGGTCGGCCCAGGAAACTGTATCTTATACGAAAGCCCCCTGGGCTTAAGGATCGAATCCACAAACGTTTCAATGAATTCGCGCTTTGCGGACGTATACATGTCGAGGGACAGAAGAATGTTCTCGCCGACGAGATACTCAATCGCCGGCGCAATAATATTCGGGTTGTTGTGACCGTAATTGAGGGCGCCCGACCCTACGAGGAAATCGATATATGGCTTACCGGCCTCGTCCCAGATTGTCGCTCCAAGGGCCCTTTTGAAGACTGTAGGAAAGGACCGGCTGTAGCGACGGACGTTAGATTCATAAGCCGCGAAAACGTCGGTATTCATCATAGGACTCTGCACGTGGCGCCTCATTGAACAGGTTGCACATAGGCTCGTTTTGCTGGCGACATATCCCCACAAGACAGAGCCAGAATGTCAGCGTCGCAGCTCCCTCATCGGGCGTTTTCGCCTGTCCGAAATCGGTGCCGTAGGTTCACACGCCGACCCATTAGAAGCGGTATGTGAGGCCTGCACCAATTAGCCAGGGGTCAAGCTTGGCCTTGCCCTTCAGATCTGTGCCAGCCACTTTGACGGTAAAATCTGGTTCCAGGAAAAGCTTCTTGACGTCGAAGTTGACCCCCCAGTGCTGGTCCAGCATGTAATCGAAGCCGACCTGCAGGGCGGCGCCAAATGTGTTCTTCACATGAAGAGCATCCGCGCTGCCGACACTCTGATTGTAGAAGACGGTGTAGTTCAGGCCGGCCCCAACATAGGGTCGGAAGGCCCCGAACTGGATAATATGATACTGCAGCGTGAGGGTGGGTGGCAGCGCCCAGACTTTGCCGACGTTCCCCAGCGCGCCGATCGCTCCGGCGCCGTCGACCTTGGCGGAGGTGGTGGCAAGTATGAGTTCGGCAGCGATGTTTTCTGTGAAGAAATAGGAGATGTCGAATTCCGGGGTTATGGTGTCTGAATAGGAGAGATTGGAACCGGCAATCCCGCCGACGTAACCTGAATCGTTGGTCTTCACTCCCAACGCGCGGACGCGGATCTGCCATGGACTTGGCGTCTCAACCGGCCCCTGGTCCTGTGCGACGTAAGGTTGCACAGGGTCTGCCGCCAAGGCTTGCTGGCTAATTGCGATAAGGACGGTGAACGCTGTAGCGACCTGCGCCGAAGCCATCCGCACTTTTGTCATCAATGTTCTCTCCTGATATCTGACACCGCCGGTTGCTCCACCGTTTGCGCGCTCGACGATTGCACATCAGCCGCTCCCCGGAAGCTTCGCGAGCAGCGTTGCATTTGTCGTGCCAAAGGCAAGGAGATTGAAAAACAGCACCCATTCGCTTCCGACGAGCTCGTAGCGGAGCTGATACTGTCGTGTTTCGAGCGGATACTGTCGTGTTGCCCACAAATCTGACTAACGACCGCGAGCGCGAGAACTATCCCTGCCCTATTTCGCCAGAGGATGGGTGCAATGGGTTGCCTTGCGGGCGAAACTCTGGCTGTCGACATGGCCGGCCGCCGCACCGGAGAGCATGCGTGATGCTTGGTCACTGCTAAAGGGCAGAGACTTGAGCGGCATCGAACCGGTCGTCTGCGAGCGTGGTGCCGGTGCTGTCGCCGTTGTCCCCGTGGAGTGGCGGCGCTCCTCAGCATCGCCTGCATCTGCTGGAGCACAGGCGTAAGGATCACGCGCGGCAAGTGATGAGATGGCGCTGTAAAGCGCTGACTTGCCGGCCCGAGGCCCTGCGCGATTCGACCACCAGGAATGATGGCCGCAGAACTGAGGCCGATAAAGCCGCGGGCAAGAGCTGAACAAGACGTCGCTCGTGATACTGCTGCGGTGATGTCCCGAGCCGTACTCGTTCGTCGACGGACGCGGTCCGCTAAGAAGATGTCTAGGCGCCCATGACTCAGACCAGGCTTTGTCGCGAATTTGCCCAGAAGGTTCAATCTGGAGCACGTGAGGGAAATGGCGGCACAAGGTTTGCAGGAGCCGCGCATCGCAGCGCTCCGCAAGTTTGCGGGTCAGGGGGGCTGCACGATGCCGCGACCGTCGTGCTTGGCCGCATAGTGACGCGGGCTTCCTGGCATAGCGCGGCTTTAGCGACCGTTGGGCCACGGAAGCCGAAATCTTATGGTTCCGAATTCGATGGCTATGTGGCCCTGCGTGAACTCCCCGAAATGCTCGCTCAAATGAGAGCCCACAAAGGGATCGCGAGCTGGTCATTCAAGTCCGCTCAGACATCTACCGCTTCGATGTCTTGCATCCAAACAATCCATTGTTCCGATCGACAGTTATAAATTAGGAACGGCTACAATTATCTACTGATCAATCGATGGCAAAGCGAAAGAGCGTACCCGGTGCTTCAGGAAGTCGCCGCAGGAGATCTGTTCGTGCCCCCTGAGGCGCGATGGATTAGGACGTCTGCGTGGCGGGACAGATCTCGCTCCTCTTCCACTCGCAATTGGACAATGCGCACGCCGGTTCGCACTGCCAGACAAAATCCCAGCTCGCAGGCCCAGGTAGTTGTGCGGGTCGCATCTTGCGAGGGTTCCCTCGCCCGCGGCTTCAGGCCGGGTGGGGACCAAGGCTTTCACGGAGCAGTTGGCGGCGCTGTGCGAATGGTCACGGTCATGGACGTCGAGCCGCAAATGCTTTCCCTGACGCGCCTGCGCATGCGGATTTTTCGCACATCGATTGGGTGGTCTACGAAGAACAACGCAGCTCAGGCAGGGAGTGTTCGACCTCATCGTCCTGGGCGACGTGCTTTGTCATCTCCCGTGCATAGCGGAACTGTGAACAGCGATCGAAAATCTGGTTCGCGTGTTTGCTCCGGACGGTCATCTGGTTTCCGTATCGAGGCGCGACATCGCCCACTCCGGGGCCGTTTCGCCAATGCCGAGCCCGCGACAGCCACGTTGAACCCGAAGCTGTCTCAGCTGCTGCGCCTGCGATGTCAGGGCAATGCCCCCAGCGGGATTATTTGTTCGTACTCTTTAAACACGCGGCTCAACCAGCCGAGGGTTCTACAAGCGAAAGGTGGAATTGAGGAAATGGCCGCAGCCCGATTTGTTAGCGGCATGGTCGGCACGTTGGCCGTATTTGCGGTCGCGACGTATTGCCTGACCGGCTCGTTCATCGCCATGTTTGTGCAAGCCGGTCTGTGCTTTTTGCTCATGCAGGTCGCATATTCCTTGGCAGTGCTTTATCTCGTCTGGAAACAGGGCCTGGCGCCGGCAGTCGCACTAGATCCAAACATGCCTTTGCAACAGCTGGACACAAGCCTAAGCCAGCGTGGCAGACTTACCTGCGCCGAGTTTCGCACCGAGCGTCAACATGGAGGCGAGCCAAGCTCTTGCGCCGAGCCTACGCAAGACAACACCGTCGCCACAGTCGAATCAGAAGACTCGCATGCGATCATGATGTCCGCCACATCCACTTCGATATGAGCGAGAGGCTGGTTTGCGTCTTCCATGCAGCCTGTAGAGGCAGGCTAGACTGAGACGACCGCCCGGCCGCTCGTCGAGGCCCAACCTCGGGACACTACACCACCCGGGTTGCTGGCGCGCGTTTGGAAGCGGCATTGGCAGCTAAGCACCATGAGCAGAACCGAAGATGCGGGGAAATGGGAGCGCTCGCGCTCGGAGTGCCAGCGCAAGCCAGCCGCTTTGTTCGTGAGCTCGTGCCGCAGCGTGGCATGTCCATTTCCTTGATTGCCGGCCCGACGGATCGTTTCGCTTATAGGCTTGAGCTTTGAACGAGGCCAAGTTCCATGGCTCCGGCCTCGGCCCGTACGCCGACAGGACGCGGCTGATCAATAGCGGTGCCTGATGACGGTCGCGGTGGCGACGTACTTGCGCCAGCAGTTGCCAGGCGTCGACCTCAAGCACCTCGGTCAAGAACGCAATGACGTCCGGGCGGCGTTCACCGCCCAAATCGCTTTGGAGCCGCCGTGCCAGGTTGCGCGAATGGCCACAGGAATCTGGCCTGCCTTTTGCAGCGGCACGAGAAAGTTCGCCGCCACGACCAAGACGAAAGCTAGACCGCCAGCGCTGCCGTCAAAGACATTCTGCTTTCGGCCGCCCGATGATCGTGCGGCGATTCAGGAGGTGCTCGAGGCCGCGAGGCGTGCACTTCGAAGACAGGACCCTCACCTAAGCGGCTCGGCTAACTCAGGCTATTACGGCTGCTCCCTTGTCGCCCAAGTGGGCAAGCTTGAGCTGTCGGTTTCCGCGGGTAACAATCCTTCCCCCCCAAGCCGGGCGAGGCACTGAGAGAAACACCGGTATCGGTAGATCCTTTGTCTGGACTTTGCCCCTCTCGACAGCGAGCGAAACGGCCCATTTCGTCAACGTCGGGTGAGGACGGCGCGGCCGCGATCACACTTCCGTCTTCTCCGAGGGCTGGCTTTGAGAGGGATCGGGCAACATGTAGTTCGCGGTTTCGTTCAGCCTGGGACCAGCTCGGCTTCACTCGCAAACGTCCTTGGCTCACAATAATTCGCGGCGGCTGGCAACAATCTGCTACCCCGGTCTGCGGTCGAGCCCGTGTCTCGTTCGCATCCGGGGCGTGGCGCGTCCGGCAGGCTCCTGCCGGCCGCTGGAGAAGATTCAGCCAACTTTGCTAAGGTTGCCAGCGGAGGACTTGCCGGTGCGACGGTCCTGTTCGATCTCATAATTGATCTTCTGGCCGTCGGTGAGGGTCGAAAGGCCCGCGCGTTCGACAGCGGAAATGTGGACGAAAACATCCTGACCGCCATTGTCGGGCTGGATAAATCCAAACCCCTTGGTGCTGTTGAACCACTTCACTGTTCCAGTCGCCATATGCGTATTCCTTTGTAACAATTGCAACATTGACAGGCCATTAGGTCAGGCCGACTTCTTACCAATACTTCGGTGTTAGACCATACAAAAGCGAAAAATCGCCGAGTCCGGCTTGGCTAACGGCACGAGTTTGACGCACCCCATTAACTGGCGGAATAGGAGAGTTGCCCGCCAGCGGCGGGGTGTCGGTCTGTACGGGTTTTCCGGTTCAGGAAGGTGAAGTCCTACACAGGGAGGCGCAGGGCATCGCCGGCATGGGCAAGTTCAGATACATGAAGTCCTGCGCGCGGTTCTCCTGGGTGACATAGGCCACCCCGTGAGTTTGGTGGGGCTGTCGTGATATACTTTGGTTGGCGGTCTTGCCGCAGATCGCGCTCGCGGCGGCAAAGGCAGGTGAAAGATTGGCGGTGATCACCATGGCGCGCTTCGGCACTTAGACCGCCCCGGATATTCCCATCACAAACACTCCTTGCGATGCAGCCACCGCACCCTGCCGTCTTGCTGTTCTGATTCGGATAAGTGGCAACCAGCCCGCAAGTGAAAATTCGTGATCTTTCAGCGGCGGCCGAAGGCGAGGACCTCAGCTGTGTAGGTCTCCACCACCAGGCTGAAGGGCTGGTTCCCTCCACTATAGAGGACGGCCCGCTGCCGAAGCACCTGGTGGGGAATGGCCAGCACCCCCTTGCCCTCCGCCGGCAGCGGCGCGTCCATCTCCCATCCTTTGGGCAGCGGCGACCACAGCAGCTCGGCGCTAATGGTCTGGCGGCGAAAGTGCAGTGGCTGGACCACCTTGCCGAAGGGCTGGTCGGTGGTGTCGAGTATCTGGTTCATCTGCGGTGTGAGCCGCGACGGGACGTACCAGTTATCGGCTTCGGAGAGCACTACCGCGCCACAGGCGAGCTGCACATGGCGGTACCGCACGGGTTCGTCAGCGCTGATGCCCAATGCCTCACGGCCATTTTCCGGCAGCAGTTTGTCGTCGCCCTTCACGCGATGGGCGACGATTTTCGCTTCCGGCGCCAGCCCGTGGTCACCACACCATCGTTCCAACGTGAGCGTGGCGCTGGGGTGGCTGAGCAGATCAGCGTTGAGGGTTTCCAGCAGGGCCAGCGCCTGGGTGCGCGAGGCCGTATCGTTGGTGAAGGGGCCGCGGGCCCCGGAGGGTGACGAAACCGTCACCATCAGGGCGAGGGAGGCCGCTGCTGCGATGAAATTTCGAGTACCCATGCTAGGAAATCCTTTGCGTTGCGTCACGAGGGGCGGCTGCAGGAACGCAGCCCGCGGATTGAAAAACATGGCGCCAGCCGCGACAACGAAACGCATCGTGTGCGCGACCGCAGATCGTTCGATGTATCCTGATGTCGGGCGGCAACCACCTGGTCAGGCTCGGTAGGCTCGAATGCCATGTTGCCTGCCCCTTCGCGCCAAACACCGCCATGTAGGGAACGCCATGACGGTGAGATTTGTCTGCGGCCGGGACGCTGGGCAGTACGTTCTGCGAGTGCATTCCGCGCATGAGCTCCACGCACGTCCGTCGCTCGCCGTGTTCCAGTTCCGGGGCGTATGCTGCTGGATCCGGCTGGCCCAACAACGATCCCCAAGGCGCTTGCTTAAAGGGGAATGCGGCTTGCTTGATTGACGCTTGACGCTGGCGAATGAGCTGGTGAACCCAGGTCCGGCCAAAGATTTGCCGTATCCAACTATCGGCCGACAACTGGCCCCTTTGATCCACCTCCACCCAAAAGTCCGTCGAATTGGCATTGTGTGGCGCAGCGGCGGGTTGTTCCGCGTCATGCAATCGCCAAATCTCGTCTTGATCGAAACTCGATTTTGGCGACGCAGCCGGCTGATACACTGGCTGGCCAGAGTTGGTCTCTGTGGCTCGCGAAGTACCCTGCGCCTGGCTCTGACGGCAGCGCTCAAGCATGCTCAACCCTTCGGCCCCTTGTTGCCCGGGAACAACTTCCGAGCAAAGTCGCGGAGCAATCGGACTGAATGGATTGAAGTGGCTCGGGTCCACGTTTAGCGCCTACGTTTACAATCAGGTATGCACGGCGCCTTCCTGCTACTCTGGCTAGCTGTCGAGACGCTGACGAACAGCTTGCTGTAAAGGGAGCCCTTGAAACGGAGCGGAGCGGCATTCGCTCAAGCCTGTCCACTCGTCAATGGATCTGCATGCAGTTCTCGAACGCCGTTGCTTCGTCCCATCATTCTCGACGATGGTATCAAAGCCGAGCGACGGGATTCCGGGCCGCTCGCGCACCGACATCAGTTCGCGGGAGGCGTTGCAAGAGGACGTCGAGGCGACGCACTGACAGGACCGCCTTATTGCATCCGGTCGTCGGCCGGATGCAGGAGGTGGAGAAGCTGAACGGCAACCGAGCGGCTGGCCATCATGGTGCCGCTTCCTCCAAGCCGGAACGAGCTTGGGCCTGCCTCCCCTCACCGCAAAGATGGGCGTGGAGCGCGGTCAGGCAAGCATTCGCGCTCTTGAGATCCCGCTGGTGCTGCGGGGCAATGGTGAGGTCAGCGAGCTTATAGGCGGGATTGCTCGCGTGCATCAGGTTAGTGATGGCCTGGTCGTGGTCGGCGGTTTGCACCTTCGGACCCTTGCGTCTCAAGTTCCGCTTGATCACGTCCTCGCTGGTATTGAGCCAGATCGAGACCGCCTTCTCGCCAACATGATGTCGGACTTCGTCGATCATGAATGCTTCACCACCGGTTGCGAGCACAGCCGGTCCTTGTTCGAGCGACTGCCTGATCTGGTTCACCTCAAGATCCCTGAAATGCGCCTCGCCATCCTCAGCGACAATCTTGGCTATGGACTTGCCGGTCTTCGCTTCGATTTCTCTATCGGAATCGACAAACCTCAGCCCTAGTCGTTTGGCGAGGGCACGGCCCACACTGGACTTCCCGGCGCCCTTCATGCCGACGAGCACGATCGATCGCGCATCGAGGGCGCCAAGAATCTCTGTTGCCAGCGGGGAGTGCTCCGCGCGTCGTTGCGGCGCTACGTGCAATCGACGAGCCAGGCTTGCACCAACTGTGCTATCCGCGTCGGCGTCCCAGTGAGGGATCGCTAGGGCTCCGTCGGGGATGACGACCTTGTTGCAGGCCTGTCGCACGCGCTCCAAGAGTTGCTCGGCTATGGACTGATCCAGGGGTTCATGGCTTTCTCGCTGCAACTCCTGCAGCTTCTGCAGCTCCTTGTAGGTGTCGTGATTGTCGATTTTGGCCTTGTAGCTGTCCGCCGTATGGAACTCCACCTCGAACCGGTAGCCGCCCGGCGTGGCGAAAACAGTCTTGATGCCGACGAAGGTGGGCGATCGCGACCTGAACCAGTTGGTCGTGCTGACTTCGGCATAGCCGCTCTCGTCGAAGGCCAGAATGGCTTTCTTGAAGGCACGTGTAAAATCCTTATCAGGGAATTCGAAGACGTGGCGTACAGCGTTGCTGATCAGCTGGGCGCCAGTCTCGAACGAGGCCTCCATGCCGACAAGGTGGTCGGTCATCGAGCTTTCCGATCTCAAACGCTGAGCAAGGTGGGGCATCTCCACCTGGATATCGGCGCTTCTGAGTGCCTCGGCAACCGCGATTGCCGCCGGGGTGATGTCTTTCTCTTCGGCTTGAGCGCGGGAAGCCTCCATTTGGGCGCGCAGTACGGCCTGCTCGCGAGTCAAGGTCATTGTCATGACGGAATCGTCGGCAACAAGTCCCCGGCGCGAGGGTTCAGGCAGTATCCCTCGCTGGGAAACAAGTTGGATCGAGGCTTGCATGACGGAAGCCGCCAGCGTCGGATTGTCCTTCAGATCGTGCAATGTCGCGTCGACATCGAACCGGCCCTGGTTGAGGGCAGCCGCAATGCTCTTGGTGTAAGGCACTGGTTTCAACCCTGGTATCTGTTGCAGCAGGCGCCCAAGGTACCTGCTCTTGAACATAAAGATGTGCGCGCCAGTGTCGGACTTATAGGCGTCAGTTCCCACCTTGATACCCAGGCTCATGAGATTGTTTGCGCTTTGCACGAGGTCACGCGGATTGTAACCATCGGGCCGCGGGTCGATGCGCGCAGGGTAACGGTCGACGAGGAGCTGGATGCGGTCTCGTAGCCGAGGTGTTGCAGAATAGGTCTCCGCCAGCTCCGGGAACAGCTCGCAGAGCGATTGGCTCATTTCGAGCTGTGGTTCGCTCACGCTGGCGGCTGTTGCGGGGCCGACTTGCTCATCCAGCCTCGCGGCCCACACCTCGAGCTCGCCGAGGAGCAACTCGGCCATCTCGCGTGCGACTGGATGGTCTGCCAGCTCTATCTCGTGCTGCGCCCTCTCGAGCTTGTCCTGGAGATCCTCAGCACTGACCTGTTCCTGCTCCAACAGGCCTCGGATGTCGCGCTTGAGTTCTTGGTGAAGACCTTCGTAGGTGCCGAATATGGCACGCTCGGCAAACCAGCGTCGGCCTTGATGCGATTGAGCCAGGAAGTTTCGCTGCAGGCCGGTATAGATCTCCAGAACATTGCGCGTGGCGGCCAGGATCTGGCTGGCGCGGCCGAACTTGTAGCGACCGTCCTCAATCGCCGGGGTATGCGACTTTGGCGGCTTGAGAGAGCGCAGTCCGCGAGCCTGCTCCTCTTCGTCGAATTGCCTGACATGCTCGTAAAGCTGCGGCCGGTCGCCGACGATGATGAGGCTGTCTCCGTCGAAGTCACCGTCAAGTTTTTTCTGTTCACGGGTCGGCACGGCAATGAGCGAGCCCGGGGCAAATACCTCGGTCGCCTGCAGGATGCCGAGGCACTCAAGCGGCGTGTCCTCCTTGACGCGGTCCTTGCCCGAGGTCCAGCTCGAATGGCACTTGACGTCCTCGGCAGACAGGATCAGGCCACGGTCGGCGTAGGCTGCCGGCCACATCTTATCCGGCACAACGATCAGGATGCCTTTGGCAAAAAAGGTCGGATCGTCGGCCGACAGTTCGTTCCCCTGCTTCTGGGCGACGTTGAAGCTGTATTGGATGGCCGTGCAGTTGTCGAGAAACACAGCGGTCGGATCCCCCTCGACGGCCGACTTGACTCCTTCGGCCGCAAACGGGCGCAGGTTCGGCTTGTCATAGGGCGAGCGCCCGATCAGCACGCCGCTCGTCCCCGCCAACATCTCGCTCTTGAGCGTTGGCACATGGAGACTCTCATCACTGGAGGGTACGGCAACGGCGCCGGGACCGTCGATATGTCCGGCGGTCACGGTGCGAAACAGATCTTCGGCCGACAGCTCTTGGCCATGTCGGCTCTCGAGCCAGGTCATGGCTTTCTCGCGTGCCTCGTCCGCCACCTGCTCGCCGCGCGGATAATGTTGCAGCGCCGAGACTGGCAGGCATGATTTCCTTCCCTCACCATAGGCAGGCACGCGATCAGGACCTTCCTGCTCGCCGGCGCGACGAACAGCCGGCATACGTTCGGCCAGCGAGGCCCTGATGAAGCCGCAGCCGTCATGCGGTCGCAAGGCGATCGGGCCCGCCGGCCCAGTCAGCCTGAAGGGATGCTCCTGGTTGGCGGGACGATCCGGCAGCAGCGACAGTTTGAAGGCGCCTTCCAGCGCGTAGTCGTGAACCCCCAGGCCCTTGATTGCCGGCGGCGCGGCAAAACCCCTGCGCTGAGTGTAATAATATGCCTCCTTGAAAGGAGCCCAGGCACGCGACAGCTGCTCGAAGGCGGTGCCCGGTGCGGTATCGGCATAGGGAATGGCCAGCAGCTTTCCCCCGGAAGGCTTTGCTGCGTCGCCTGGAGCACGGGCTGCGATCTGAGACACGGTCAATCGCGGTGGCTTCAACTTGCTGCCGCCGAACAGGTCCATGCGGTATGGCACCCCGTTGACGTTCACCGTGCGCGCCAGCATGAAAGCGCTCGGGGTTCCTGGCAGCTGCACCGCAACGACCGGCAAAGCTCCCGAGGTCAGCCGATGAAAAATCGAATACCGTTTCTCCGGTTCCGTGGCCAGCGGCCGGCCCTGCATGTCCACCACCGGCAGCTGCATCAGTCCCGCCTCACCCTGCGGCGGTCTGGGCTCGTGATCCATGCTTCGCAAGACCTGATGCACGTCGAACACCGACGCAGGATGTTGGGCCTGGATCGCCGCCGCATCCTGCTCCATGAATAAGTCGAGGGCATCAACTGGACTTTCCGCCTCGATCTGCGCGATCAGGTTCCAGCTCATGCTGGAAAGGTCGCCTTCTATGAGGCCGCGCGTACTGTCCAGGATCTCCTTGGTCTTGAACTCAAGCTCTTGCTGCCTCACCCGCAAATCGGACTTCTTGCCCTCGACATACGGTGGCCTGAACAATCTCTCCAGGACCGCCCGGGCCTTGAGCGTCTGATAGATCGACAAGGCGGGGCAGCGGCTGGCGAGCGGACCGCGGGTCCGTTCCGCATCGCTTGCGTTCAGATGCGCCTCGATCTTCTGCTCGACCACGGGTTGGAGGTCGTTGAGCAGGTTGAGGGCCTGCGTGCGGTGCCAGCGCAGGGCCTTTTGCGGGCTGCGCGCCAGCGGCAGCAGAGCAGCACACAGATTACCCATGGTTTCCAGATCGTTCTGGGCCGTAAATTCAGGGGCTTGACGCAATTCCGCGAGCCGGTTCAAGCCTGTCGGTGCGAGCAAACCGAAATCATCAGACAGGCGAGCCTTGCCCAGCGCCTTGAAAATGGTTGTGATGTGCAGAACGCCAGCCTGTGCCAGGCGATCACTATCGTAGTGCAGGTGGTGGGCGAGCTTATGCAACCGATCCTTCGGCAGAGCAGCGTCCGGAATGTCCCCGCTGTCCTCTGCCCTCATGATCATTCGTGATAGAGCATTGGCGAGAATAGTCAGCTGGGGGGTGGTGAACACACCGAATCGTTGCCCTCGCGTGCCCAATGCGCGCGCAATGTCCATCGTGGACTGCCGGCACGCCTCCTCTTCCGGCCACTTGGTGAATCCGTTCATCAAGGTCGCCACGACCTGAGGAGCGAAATCGGCGAACTGGCGCTTACGCGCTTCCCCGGCGATCACGGTCGCGGCTTTGCGACAGTCCTCTTCATCCGGCCACTTGCTGAAGCCGTTCAACAGGTTCGCTAGACCCAGGGGGGAAAAATCAGAGAGTTCGGCTCGGCGAGAGACCTCACCGGCAATCGCGCGTGTTGCATCGCGACAGCCCGCCCCTTCCGGCCACTTGCTGAAACCATTCACCAGATTAGCCAAGTGCTGGTGGGCAAAATTGGAAAGTTGGGCGCCGCGGCGAAGGAGTTCACCCGCAATCGCAAACGTCGCATCGCGGCATTCCGGCGCTTCAGGCCATTTGCTGAAGCCATTCACCAGATTTGCCAACTCCAGCGGATCAACCCCAGAGAGCAAAGAGGCGCGGAGAAAGACCTCATGCGCGATCGCGATCGTGGCTTGCTGGCACTCCGCCTGATCTGGCCACTTGCTGAACGCGTTCACCAGGTTCGCTAGCTCCTGCGAAGGAGAAAGCCGGATATCACGGTCAACAACTTCTCGTCCGATTGCGACGGTGGCATCGCGACAGTCGGGTGCCTCCGGCCATTTGCTGAATCCATTCGCCAGATTAGCCAAGTGCTGGTGGGTAAAATCAGAGAGCTGGACGCCGCGGCGAACGAGCTCATCGGCGACCGCGACCGTGGCGTCGCGACAGTCCGGCGCCTCCGGCCATTTGCTGAAACCGTTCACCAGGTTCGCTAGCCCCTGCGGAGCAAAGTCAAAGAGCTGGCGGCGGCGGACCTCGTTGGCGACCGCAACCGTGGCGTCGCGACAGTTCGGCTCTTCCCGCCATTTGCTGAAACCGTTCACCAAATTAGCCAGATCTTGTTGATTAAAGTCCCTGAGCCGGGGACTGCGAAGGATCTCGCTTGCGATCGCGGCAGTGGCTTGGCGAGATGCCGCCACTTCCGGCAACTTGCTGAAACCGTTGACCAGGTTGGCCAGCTCGTGCGGAGCAAAATCGGAGAGCTGGCGTTGGCGGATTTCCTCCGCGATTGTGGCTGTCGCCTCGCGACAATACGCCCCGTTCGGCCACTTGCTAAAAGCGTTCGCCAGACTAGCCAGGTGCGAGCGCGTAAAATCAGACAGTCGGGCGCGGCGGGCAAGGACCTCATGCGCTATCGCGTCCGTTGCTTGCTGATTGCCCGCCTCTTGCGGCCATTTGCTGAAACCGTTCGCCAGGTGCACCAAGTCCTGGCGATTAAAATCAGCGAGTCCGACGTCGCCGCGCGCGGTGCGACGACTAACCTCGCCGGCGATCGCGACTGTGGCATGGCGAGAGGCGGCCTCTTCCGGCCACTTGCTGAAACCATTCACCAATGTCGCCAGCGCCTGCTGAGCAAGATGAGGGAACTGGTCGGCGCGGCGAAAGACCTCACCGGCGATCGCGCGCATTGCATCGCGACAGTCCGCCCGCTCCGGCCATTTGCTGAAACCATTGACCAGATTAGCCAGGTGCTGGTTTGCAAAGTCACGGAGTCGGGCGCCGCGGCGAAGGACCTCGCTGGCGATCGCGCTGGTGGCTCGGCGAGATGCCGCCTCTTGCGGCCACTTGCTGAAGCCGTTCACAAGATTTGCCAGACCCTGATGATCAAAAGCAGAGAGCCGGTCGGGGCGGCGACGGACCTCACCGGCGATTGCCGCAGTGGCGCTGCCACAGCCCGCCTCGTGCGGCCATTTGCTGAAGCCGTTCACCAGGTGCACCAGGTCCTGGGGATCAGACTCAGAGAGCTCGAACTCGCCGCGCGCGGCACGGCGACTGACCTCGCCGGCGATCGCGACTGCGGCTTGGCGAGACGCCGCCTCTTCCGGCCACTTGCTGAACCCGTTCACGAATGTCGCCAGCGCCTGCTGAGTAAGATGAGGCAACTGGTCGGCGCGGCGAAACACGTCACTTGCGATCGCGCGTGTTGCATCGCGACATTCCGCCTGTTGTGGCCACTTGCTGAAACCGTTCACCAGGTTGGTCAAGTCGTGGTGATTAAAATCAGAAATTTGGACGCCGCGGCGAATAACCTCACTGGCGATCGCGGCTGTGGCTTGGCGATAGTCCGCATCGTGCGGGATTTTGCTGAACCCGTTCACCAGGTTGGCCAGCTCCTGTGGGGTAAAATGCGAGAGCCCTTGCTCGCCGGCGCGGCGAGAGAGTTCTGTAGAGATTGCGACTGTGGCTTGGCGATAGACATCCCCTTCCGGCCATTTGCTAAAACCGTTCACCAGGTTCGCCAGGTCCTGGTGATTAAAAGCAGAGAGCCCGGACCCGCCATGGGCGGCGCCGCGGCCCACCTCACCGGCGATCGCTCCGATGGCTTGGCGAGACCACTGCTCTTCCGGCCACTTGCTGAAACCGTTCACAAAGAGCGCAAGATGCTGCGGAGTAAAATCAGACAGCCGGGCACGGTGGTCACGACGCAGGACATCGCCGGCTATCGCGCCTGCGGCTTGGCGAGAAGCCGCCTCTTCTGGCCACTTGCTGAAACCCTGCACCAGGTTCGCCAGTTCCTGGTTAGTGAATTCAGAGAGCCCGGCACGGCGGTCGCGGCGAAGAACCTCGCCCGCGATGTCAACTGTGGCTTTACAAAAGACCTCCTGTTCAGGGCACTTGCCGAAACCGTTCACGAGGTTCGCCAAGTCCTGGTGATTAAAAGCAGAGAGCCCGAAGTCATCGCGAGTGCGGCGAACAACCTCACCGGCAATCGCTCCGGAGGCCTGGCGAGACCACTCCTCTTCCGGCCACTTGCTAAAACCGTTTACGAGGTTCGCAAGATGCTGCTGCTTAAAATCAGCGAGCCGGAAACGCCGGTCGGTGCGGCGACGGACCTCACCGGCCACGGCTTCAGTGCCGGCACGAGTTTCCGGACATTCCGGCCACTTGCTGAAACCGTTCACCAGCAACGATAGACTTTGACTATTCAGCGCCCCTAGTGCCCTGCCATCATCGCGGCAAAATTCGGCGATTCTGATTGTTCCGTTGCGGCATGTTCTCGACTGCGGATTCCGACTAAATGATGCCGCCAAGAGCGAAAGGGCCTTGGGGTCGACTTCACGTAATGATGCATTACGAAGCTGCGACACCCGAGCTGCCATCGCCTTGCAAGCTTCGATACCTTCCTGACCTCCGGTCTCGCGACTGACCGCGTTGCATGCGGTGGCGTAGCCCCACGATTTCCCGCGGCGGATATCGTCGTCGAAGCGAGGGACGAATTGATTTCTGAACTGTGCGGCGGCCTTTTGCAGGAAGGCTGCATGGATCTCGTCGCCCGCGTCCTGCAGCCGTCTGTCATGCTCCACCACTGCGCATGAGAATCCCACGATGTCATGGGCGTAATAGATCGCGTGTAGAGCTTCGTTAGATTGTGCCTCTGAGATTGCAGTTTGCTCGCCCTGCATGGCGACATCATCCAGGCGCCGCCGTTTAGGTCTGCGCTCCAGGCCGGATACGGGTTGCCTGCGCGACGAAGGAACACGTAGTTGCGAACTCCTAGACGGGTCGGCACTGCGGCCCTCGGCACTCCAACGCGCCGAACTTTCTTCCCGACTTGTCGCGTCCCGTTGCGGCAAGTCGACTGGCCGGCCATCACGCGCGTTAACGGAGGAATCGGCTGACGTGCGGCGCCCGACATCGGTGGCCGAAGGCGGCCGTTGAGCGGAGGACGATCCTGACTCTCTATCGTGGGGGCGCAAGCCCTGCACGACAGAACCGAACGCCGAGCCATCCTTTCCACTGCCCCGATCTGATTCAGCGGGGGACCAGTGCGTGCCTGATCCGCTGGGCGCATTCAAACGTCGGCCAACTCCCGTCAAATCCGTCTCCTCTGTAGGCGACAATGCCGGTTACAACGCTTGGCACACACGGTCCCGCCGCGACGGCCGAAACCGCTTTGTTTCGACACAGCAGGGCGGAACTCCTCACGCTGCGCCGGCGAGGAACCAGTCCGCCGTAACCACAGCATTGCGCGCTTCGACACCAAAAATACCCCCTGCACCTGACGTAAGCCTGACCTAGAACCTGCACGGCCGCGATCGTGGATTTATTGTCGGCAGCTGATGGAAGCTTTTTATCGCAGGTGTTGGGTCATGAACTCGGCTCGATGGCGGAGCGATAGCTCGATCCTTCGATCTGGACGACAACCACGTGGTGAAGCAGCAGATCGAGAAGTGGGGTTGCGACGATAAGGGCGCCGAAGACCTCGCCCCAGGGAAAGCCGCGATTTTGAAGTGAGAATCTTGGCGCCCTCGTAGCAGGCCTTAACGAGTGGGAAAAACAGTGCGGAATACTTGCGCGTTAATTTCCGGCCGCAGCCGTCGCGACGGCTCCCAGCCGGGGGCGACTATATTTGACAACCCCGACGAACGGGCGTAGCGCTTGTGCCTGACACCGATATCGGGTCAACATGTAGTCCCGTAGAGACATTGGCACCCCAAAGAAAACAAGCTGAAAACACAGAACCCAAGAGCGGCCCGCCCCTCCACAAGGTGGGCCGTTCGCATTGGGTTAACGGGATGTTAACGCCCGACCTTCGACACTCAGAACAAAATGTGATTCGACCAGTTGGCCAAAAACTGGCATTTTGTTCTCGCTTTGTTCGGGCGCAAGCCTGGTGCAAGGAAACTGTTGAAAACAAGTGCGATGGATAGGCAAATCAGCCGCCCTAGCTCAACTTGGGTTCAAAAATCATATGCAGCCTGGCTGAGGAGGTTAAATCAATGAAGGTTCGGGTTAGGCACGTAGGTCCTGCGACGCACCCTAGTGAGGTAGTGGTTTCTGTGGACACCACTACCGGCGCTGAACATTTGGTTGTGAATCAACGTTCACTTAAGGACAATAAATTAGAGATTGGCTATCCGATAAATAGTCATGATTCGAACCTGCTTGTTGAGCTTCCGCGTGAAACCATCAACGGATCATGGAGAGTATGGGTGCCACAAGCATCGGTAGAATAGACATGGAGGGGCGGGATGATACTGACTGACAGGGAAATCCAGATCGCTTTGCAAAACGAAGCGATCATTATCGATCCCGCCCCTGACATCTCCTTCTACAGCTCGACCAGCCTCGATCTAACCCTTGATCGACGTCTGACCCTTTTCAAAGACCAGAAGACAGGCATTAACCTCTCTATTGATCCTTCGCAGAAGGGATACAATCACGAAGAGGTAATGGCGGAAATCACTACGCCCGTCGATATCGATGAAGAGCACGGGTTTGAATTCCCGCCCCACCACATGATCCTGGCTTGGACGCGCGAGTTCGTGGAATTGAAGTTCCAGTCTCGGATAGCTGCTCGCGTTGAGGGGAAAAGCTCTCTTGCAAGATTAGGGATCGGAATTCATCTAACCGCCCCGACCATCCATGCAGGCTTCGCCGGCCAGATCCGGCTCGAAATGGTCAATCACAATAAAGTACCGGTCAAACTGCGGACTGGGATGAAAATTTGCCAGCTGATTTTTGAGCAAACTCTGGGCACGCCGGTTCGTGGGTATGAAGGCCGCTTCGCGGGTCAGACTACAACAAAAAAAGGCTAACACGTCGAAGCGTTCATGGCAGGCGGTTAGCTACGCAACATTGTTTGCATACCTCTGATTTTTTTGAGTCGATCATTTCGCCGCGCCGGGCGTCAGCGCAAAATCTTGCACGCATTCCTTGGATAAACGGCTGCTCAAGCCTATATTTCCCAGCATCCCTGCCATGACATGATCCATCGCAGAAAAAGAACGGCCCGGAAGGTGCGGTCAACACCAACCGGGCCTTGTCTAACGCCCAGCCGGGTCATTTCTGACGCGGCCCGTATGGGTCAGCCGTTGCGAAAGCTGTAGCTGTATCCGTTGATCGCCGGCGCACCACCGAGATGCGCGAAAAGGACCCTCGAACCTTCGGCAAAAAAGCCTTTCTGGACGAGGTCGATCATCCCTTGCATCGATTTGCCCTCGTAAACGGGATCGGTAATTATACCCTCGAGCCGCGCGCACAGACGCATAGCATCCTTGGTTTGCTGGGAGGGAATGCCGTAACAGGGGTGAGCGTACTCCTCGAGCAGCACCACATCTTCCTCGACCAGTCAGTCCCATTTTGAGATCGACGAGCTCCGCTGTATGTTGCAATTGCCAGCACTTGCGCCTTGGTTTGCGCTGGAGTGGCAGAGGCATCGATACCGATGACGTTGCGATGTCGACCATCATTGGCAAATCCGACGAGCATGCCGGCATGTGTCGAGCCCGTGACGGTGCAAACCACGATAAAGTCAAATGCGAACCCAAGCTGTTTCTCCTGAGCGCGCACCTCCTCCGCGAACCCCACGTAGCCGAGACCACCATATGGGTGAACGGACGCGCCAGCTGGTATTGCATAGGGTCTGCCGCCCCTTGCCTTGACCTCATAGAGCGCCTTTTCCCAACTGCGGCGGATCCCGATGTCAAAGCCCTCGTCGACCAGGTGCACCTCTGCTCCCATGATGCGGCTCAGAAGAATGTTGCCGACACGGTCATAAACGGCATCCTCATGTGGGACCCAGCTCTCCTGAACCAGGAGGCATTTCATGCCAATCCTGGCCGCGACCGCGGCCACGATGCGCGTGTGGTTGGACTGCACGCCGCCGATGGAAACAAGCGTATCGGCATCTGAGGCGATGGCGTCGGGGATTATGTATTCGAGCTTGCGCAGCTTGTTTCCGCCAAATGCGAGTCCGGAGTTGCAGTCCTCCCGTTTAGCGTAGATTTCCACCTTTCCGCCCAGATGCATGCCAAGGCGGTCGAGTTTCTCGATGGGCGTCGGTCCAAAGGTGAGCGGGTAGCGCTCGAACTTTTGAAGCATGTTCTCTCCGGCAAAAGCCTAGTTTGCAGGGTCGGCTAAGAGGCGTGTCGCTTTTGCGGCAAGCAGCGTTGTCCAATGTTCAAGAAAAGCCCGAGCTTCTCATAAGCCAATGAATCAAGTGGTCGGCATGCGACCTGCTTCGATCGAGTCCCGCTGCAAATCGAACTGAAAAGCTGCATTCTGCGGGGACTGGAATGACTGAAATGTTGGTCTTGCCACCACGCCTCAACGAAGCCGCAACATGCGGCCAATTGCAAGACGCTCAGGCATGTCTGAGGATCCATCGGCCACCTCATTAATCGTTCGGCGCCATCCGATTTTCTTCCAACGACCGAAATGCTCCGTTCTTGCAGGCCCTGCTAGCGCAGCCGGATCGCCAGACCAGAAAGAGCACGCTTGCGAAATAGGTCAGCTGAAGGAGCAACGAACAAGCAAGTGTCGTGACCACCACTGCGCGGATGGAATGCGAAGCGACGTAGACAGTCGAAGCGACGGCACACAGCACCAGCCACAGGACGAGACAGAAGGTTCTATAGGGCAACGCAGTTCTCCTGGTTTGTCGGCCATGTCACGCAGTCATCTTGTCGGCCGCAACATGTGTCTCGCAGTTCTTCGGGCAGACGCGCGCGCAGGCTCCGCAGCCGACACAGCGGCCAGCATGGTCGACGACCATGATCATGCGATTGAGCTCGCCATCGAAATCGTCGTCTTCGCCGTCGCAGCGGCCGAGGATTTCACCCGCGTCATCGACGCCGTAAAGGTGCATGACCTCGCGCGAGCAGACCTTGAAGCAGCGGCCGCAGCCGATGCAGGTCGTGCCGTCGATAGCGGTGAGATACTGCGGCATCCAGGTGGATCCGTCGCGGGTGACGAAAGCGTTCGTCATCGCGAATTCTCCCGCGCAGCGAGGTCCCTCTTGGCAGCGTCCCACTCGGCAAAAACGGCGAACGTTTCTGCGGCAACAGTGTTGATCTCAGTCCAGTTGACCGGCAGGTCCTCGGCAAGATCGTGCAACTCCATCTTCGCAGTTCCCGCACGCGACTGCAGCCTGCGGACTTTCTTCCGCAACTCCTCGAGATCTGACATTAACCCGTCTCCGGTTTTCATCACGCCATCGCCACGCCGGTCAGGGTTCAATCTCTGCGGTCGCATCGTCGACCAGTTTGGTACCGGCTTCCGCGAGTTGCCGGACCGTCGCAAAGCCGAACCGATCGACGTCAGGAGAGAACGAACAAACACCTGGTCCCGCAAGGCACGCGCCCGGAGGCCTTACGGTTCTCATCTCCATGATTGGCGATGTCACCGGGCGGAAACGCTCCGCGATCGCAAGCCCGACGGCGGTGTAAAACATGTCGAGCCTCCACAGCACGTACGGATCGGGATAGCCCATGCCAGCAATCGCACGGAACTTTTTTTTGGTGACGATGAAGTCCGCCAGCAGCGCGGCGTCCGATCTGCCTTCCCATAAGCAGTAGGCTTCCTGGGCCCGGATCACCCGCACGAGACATCTGACGAATGGGGTGGCAAGGGCCGCTTCGTCCTCGTCGACCGCAGGGGCTAATCGCCGCGTCCCACATTTCATACTTTCCCATTCCTCTTCCTCGAAGGACGATTTCTTTGCTCGGCAACGCCTACTTCGGGCACACTTGCGCTGTCGGCGCCCGGTTCGGGGCGCGCAATTCCAAGAAATCGATGGCCTGGTGGCCGGCCTCGGGGGCGTCTTCGACTGCGCGGCCTTCGCGGTTACGCGTGCGACATCGATTGCGTCGCGATGTGACCGCAGGTCGCAAGATTGGAGCCTTGAACCTGCCGCAAACGACTTACGTGGCACTGCATCGGGCCTATTTGCTGCGGCCACGCCAAGGAAATGGACGAATTGACCAGTAAACATGCAAATTGACGTGCCTTTTTACATATTTTCCCCGGCTGGCCGCACGTTGGTATTTTCGGGAAAAGTTCTGCAGAGCCGCGCATAGAGCGCTGTCACAGTCCTCCCAGCCTTGTAGCTGGCCAAGGCCTGCAGCAGATCTGGCAGGTGATGTCGTCTCAGGCCGTCCGGAACAGGCTCCGGGTCATCGAGCGACTTCAGTGCCAGCTTCAGCAACTCGATCGCGCAATCCTTGTTGCCGCTCTCGTAAACGTACCTGGCTACTGCAGGATAGGACTGGAACTTTGGGCCTTGCGCGGGATTAAGTGCGAGAATGTGTTGGGACAACTCTTTGCCGAACGCGAAGCGCTCGGCGGACGGGAAGCGCGAATGGTCATGCGCGGGACCGAAGAGTTGGTCCAGGGCTGCAAGCATCCAGTTCTCGGAGTTTCTGTCGATCGCATCCCGAACCAATTCGCGCATGAGGGGTACGCCGGTCCACATGTCATGCATTTTGTGAACCACCAAATGCACATGAGCCAAGCGGAAATGGATATCATCCGGCATCAGGGCTACTCCCTGTTCGATTGCCGAGAGCGCCGTCCTCCAATCCTCTTTCCGTATCGCCGCACAGAACCTGTCGTAGATCGGCTTCTTCAAAGCCTCTTCGCGCGCTATTTCGTTGTGGTTTCTGGCGACCCTTTCCAGATTGGTCGCTTTCGCATCGTCGCTGGTGCGCCAGCTGCCGTTAATCACTTTCGGCAACACCGCTTCGAGTTGCCACGGGTGACCGATAAAAGCGACGTGGCCATCCCGGTCGACCACGAACGAGGTGGGCAGCCCGACAGAAAAGCTGCGCTCCCTCCAAAGCCTGTTCATTTCCCCTGAGGAATCGAATGCGACCCGATAGTTCAGATCCGAGAACTTTTCGGTCAGCCATGATTCCAGCTTGGCTCGGGCCTCAACAGGCGAGACGGCGTAGTCATCGGCAGCGGCTGCGACGACCTCAAGTCCGTCGTCCTTATATTTCTCCTGCAGTTGCACCAATTGGGACGTCGCCGCGGCAGATGGTCGGCACCAAGTTGCCCAAAACTCGACGACGTACACTTTGCCGGGGTGGAAGCTGGTGAGGGGCTTACCACGCAGCCAAGTCTCCGCCTTGATTGAAGGAGCCGGTGAGTCAATCTGCAATGCCATATTGGTCTCCAAGGCCATGCCACGAGGCAGCGACTTATGGTCGAGCTCGCTTGCATCTTAGCGAGGGGCACTCAGGTTCAAGGAAAGGAGAGCATCGCTCGCCTCGCCCGCCTGGTGCGGCCCGTTTAACTTTGTGTTGCCACATTCATTGTTGCCGGAATTCAACCAGCAAAGGTCGTGCCAACGTGCTCAGCGCCAAGTGCGGGATGACTTCGCTTGAAAGCCGCCATCATCCCAAGGTACTTTTTGTATTGAACCCGACATATTTTCTGTCGTTGTCAGGTTTCGGACATGCATCACGCGCTCACCGGCGCCGTCGGATTCCGCCGGGCTGGTCATCATTGTCCGCTTCGCGCGCGCTGGCTTGAGCTTTGTGCCATTCAGGCCTGTGGCGGCGGGTCTCGCCATTTGTAAGAGGCCGCTCCGTCCCCGTAACTCCTGTGCCCCTCGCCTGCTAGGACATTGAACCACGAGTTGGCCACGTGGCCTTGGCTCGGGACACGGTCGAGCGCCGACCGCTATGCCCCGACCACGATACTTCAATTGAGACTGCGGACGGTGCGCAACGCGGGCGGCAAGCGGTCAAAGGGTCGTCTAGCGATAAAGGAAGGTACGCGGCTCGCCGTCAGCGCGATCTATGGCGCCTCTCCACCGGCGACACGATCGAGACGCTCCTGGAGGACGCCCCGATAGTCCGTGTCGGACTTCCGAGGCATCCCTGCTTTGCGCAAACTCATCCGCAGGTCGGCCGCTCCGTGCAGTGCCCCGGACCGGTTGCGTGAGCTCCTTTATCGACGGGTGCATCTCGCTGACACGAAACCAGCATCTCAACAGGGAGGACTGCACTGCGCGCGTGCCGTCGACGAGGATCGGATTCTGTCACCGAGAACGCCGAGGATCGGCGAGCGCTCTCAAGCCCGTCGACATTTACCCTGACCTTATGATCCTCCTATGGCGCAAGCCAGCGCGCGATACCTCAACAGGCGGCGAGCATGCGCAGGGTCTCCTGCCCCCGCGGCGTCACGCCCATCTGAGGGTTGACCCAGGAACGCCTGGCCTATTTCGAACTGGGCTTAGGATAGCACGGCAGCTAGCACACCAGGAATGCATGCACCATGGAGATGGCCGTGTTTTGCGAGCAGATTGGCAATCGAAGCGTTGGGGGAAATCTGGGTGCACAGGTGATTTGACTGATTGGCTTTCGGCTTTAACTCCAATCAGTCGACAAAACGCAGCGGCGTCCGCTCCGGGCATCACGTCGCGACGTTCTGTCGGCATTGGCAAGGGAAGCCCGATAGGTGAGCATCGATCGTCGGCGAAGCGCTGCACTTGCTTCAGACAGTTGGTCTCACTCCCACGCACCGGCTGCGGCACCTATGTCGTGACAGCTTCGTCAAATCGCTATGCGCATCTGCGCTTGGGTACACCCATGTCGAAGGCTTCATCAGCCTGCACACCGATCGAGGTCATTTCGAATGTCGGTTCCTTGGACCGCATCGGGATAACCCTGAACCGATCCACCGCGTGGATGCCTCCGACCAGAACAATCGATTGGTTCTTCAAAGCTAACGCCTTTAGTCATCGAATCATTGGCTTCGGGCAACGCTGGCTGATGAAAGCAGGGCGCTACACGCAGGAGGTTCGATGCGCAGAGAAATCGCAGGCGAGGTTGGCGGCATTTTGAGCCGGCCGACCGTCGGTTTCGGTCCGCAGACAGGTCTTCACATGATCTTACGCGGCTGCCGGCATGCGGCTTGCATGCTTCAGCAATTACTCATGCGAAAGAGTGGCAACGAATGCGCTGCGCGCGACTTCTGCTGTTACCCCGGGCCTGGCTGACGGTGACGCTTAATTGATTTCCTGCATCGATGTGAGGTGACATGCGAACGTTGCTCGTTGATCATCATACGGCTTTCGTGCGCGCTGTGCGCGCTGCGCTCGTGAGTAGCGGTTTTGCCGTTGACGTAGCTTGCACTCTGGAACAGGCCTCGAGTGCATTTCATTGCGCGAGCTATGAAATTCTCCTGCTAGAGTTGGGTTTGCCCGATGGCGATGGCTTGGGCTGGCTGAAGCAGCTAAGAAGCGAGGGCCATTCGGTCCCTGCCGTCATTATGAGCGGTCTTGGCGACCCCGAGAAGCGAATCGCCATTTTCAATGGTGGCGCGGACGATTTTCTACTCAAACCGGTCAGTCCTGAAGAGCTCATCGCCAGAATGAGAGCCATTCAGCGCCGGTCGACATGGATGACCGACCCTATCCTTGTATTTGGTAACCTCAACTTCGACCCGATCAGCCGAGAGATTTGCGTGGCAGGTCGTCCTCTGACGATCGCACGACGCGAACTATGTATTCTTGAGCATCTGCTTAATCGTGCAGGCCGCATTGTGCCGCGTGAGCAGTTGGAAGGCCATCTCTATTCGTTCAACGAAGAAGTATCTACCAACGCGCTCGAAGTCGGAATCTATCGCCTACGTGGACATCTAAGGAGGTCAGGTGCAACGCCACTGATCAAGACCGTGCGGGGCATTGGTTACATTCTTGAATTGCCTGATGCGGCATCCGCATAGTTGGTCATGTGAAAGAAAGAATCTCTTGAAAATGGTTCGAACTCGTTCTCGTGGCACCAATCGGCGGCCAACCCTCATCGACGATTGGAGAGCTACCGGTTGTCCTTACTTGGGCCCTCTCCTGTGCGCACTCATGCTGTTATCGCCACTTTCTGCCGCGGCTCAAGAAAACGGGGATGACGTGAAGCCGGATGCCGCTTCCAATAGCATCCATGCCACGCTGAACCTTTCCTCTTCGCTCGGCAAGACAATCCATCTGCCCGGCCCAGCCGCTACCATCTTTGTTGCCGACCCTACGATCGCCGACTATCAGGCAGCCTCGAACAAAACCGTCTTCGTCTTCGGCAAGAAAACCGGGCGGACCAGCCTGTTCGCCTTGGATGATAAGGGCGAGGCTCTGGCCGAGCTGCATATTGTCGTCACGCAACCGATCGGCGATCTGCGGGCCATGTTAAGGGAGCAGGTCGGCGACTATCCGATCCGCGTCAAGTATACGCCGCGCGGCGCAATCCTTAGCGGTACAGCGCCCGACGCAGCAACCGTCGACACCGCGAAAAGCGTAACTGAGCAATTTCTCGGTGACGGTGCGCAGGTCGTCAACAACATCAAGGTCGCTGGTTCCTTGCAGGTCAATCTGAGTGTGCGCGTTGCCGAGGTCTCCCGTGGCGCCATGAAGCAACTGGGTATTAACCTGTCGGCCTTCGGACAATTCGGCAACTTCAAAGTTGGTTTGATAAGCGGCGACAGAGGTGCCGCCTCTGGTGCCGCTGGTGGTGGTGGTACAGCGGAAATCGGATACGACGATGGCAATGTCAGCATCGGAGCGGTGCTCGACGCGCTCGCCAAGGAGCACATTGCTTCCGTCTTGGCTGAGCCGAATCTCACTGCGATGTCCGGTCAGACCGCTAGCTTCCTCGCAGGAGGCGAATTTCCTGTCCCTGTCCCTCAGCAAAATGGGCAAGTTTCGATTGAATTCCGTCACTTCGGTGTCAGCCTCGAGTTCTTACCCACAGTTCTCAGCAACGACCAGATCAATATTCGCGTAAAGCCGGAAGTCAGTGAACTCACGTCACAAGGTGCCGTTCAAATCAACGGCATCTCAGTGCCGGCAATTTCCACTCGCCGTGCCGACACGGTCGTCGAACTCGCCAGCGGGCAAAGCTTTGCGATTGGTGGGCTGATCCGGCGTAACGTCAGCAATAGCATCAGTGCCTTCCCAGGGCTCGCCGAAGTGCCGGTCCTTGGCGCGCTGTTCCGTTCGTCCTCATTTCAAAAGGATGAGTCGGAATTGGTTATTCTGGTTACGCCTTACATCGTAAGACCGGGATCGAGCCCCGACCAGATGAGCGCGCCAACGGGCCGTATGGCTTTGCACTCGGCCAGGGGTGTCACTGTGACGAATTCGTCGGCAACAGCTCCGCGAGGTCGCGCTGCTGTGCGCAGCTCCGCGCCAGATGCCAAGAGCAGTGACGGCTTTATTATCGAATAGCAGGTAGAGTGACGTTGCGGATCAAACTTCTCTTGGTTGCCCTGACAACAAGCCTAAGTGGCTGCGTAAGCGCGCCCATTTATGTAGAGCCATCGACACCGATTCTCATCCGGCAAGAGACCACCGTCCTCATATTGCAAAGCCTTCGCGCTTCAGAACTGCAGCGTCTGCGCGTTTTCCTCGACAGGGCCAGCAGGGGTCGGCGCGATGCGCTTCGTCTTCTTATCAGCGGGTCGCCCCTGCTCAGCGCAGAGGCAGTCCATCAGGCGAAGCTGATGGGTATCGCCGCTTCCAACATCCACTTGCTGGACCAACACGACGGCCGCGCAGCGCGAATAGAGGCGATTGTCTATCAGGCCCGCCCTCCTGTGTGTCCGTCGTTTTCCAGTACGGTGCTCAACGATGAATTCTTCGACCAGACATTTGGCTGTTCGACGCGCCACAATCTCGCGGCAATGATCAACGATCCGCGCGACTTGTTCGACAACAATGCTGTCACACCAAGCAAGGGTGATCGTGCGGCCATCCCGGTTGCCAAATACAGGACATTCACCGCGGACAAAAATGGTGAGTGATTTCGTGTTCTTCTTCTTCGCCCGATAGAGTCGGCACCTGCTCCCAGGAGGCACGATCGCTGATTCTTCGAATTCGCAATGGCTGGCGCAAACTTGTTTAAATGCCCGATCGTCGCCCAATCGAGATCGTTGGACAACCCGGATGGGTACACGCTGCCCCCCCACCTCACGTCGACGGGCAGCGCTGATCATTTGCTTGGAATGCAGCGGTGACTATCACCGCGACAGGGGCCGACAATTCCCCAAGCACCCATGGCCACGGGACGACGGCAACAGCACTGAGCGGCGATCGTTGTTGGGATCTGAAAAGCTCCGCGCCGCCTTTATCGCCGGCGAACGACTTGGTTCAATGGCGAGGCGCCACCACCGAGGCCGGGCCGTCTCGAGCAAGTCAGCGCGGCTGCGTGGCCGTGAGCCACGCGGCGGCTGTTACGCAACCATGGGCCCCGGGCTATCGGAGGTCCCATCTTCGCGGGCGCCGCACCTATCAGCATGTTCGCCGTCCGCAGCTGATGATGCGGATCGGCGCGGTTTCCTTGCTATATCCAGCTAGACAAGACGGATAGCATCGTCATCATTGACACTTGGCCAGGGTCGCGACCGATGTTCGGGTTGCGGCCGGGCTGACCGGAGCTAGGTTCCACTTTGTGCGGCAATCCTTTTGAAAATCCACCTCCTATGAGGCCTTGGTGTGGCTCTCTGCTTGGCGCGCAGAATTCCTGTGGGGTTGCCTTTTCGAGCTGTACTCACCTTCTCATCGGCCAAGTGCAAAAATAGATCCACCGGATCAAGCTGGACCTGCTCTGGACCGGATCTCGAACTTCCGATTTTCCAGCCGCCGATTAGATCGGCGAGCTGGAGGCAAAGCCTGCGCGGCGCCCGATCGACCGCATGGACAAGGCACGCGCAGGAAAGCGCACGTCAGGCAATGGTGAGACAAAGCCGTTGTGCCGACCCGGTTGGGAACACCACCGGCTTATGCAGGCGCGGAGTTAAGGCGTGCGTGCAGGTTATTCAAATAACCTTCTGCATAGCTTTGAGCCACGGTAATCGGCAGATTGATCCCGGCCGTGGCGGCCTCTTCGAGCGCCTTCTTCACGAGTCCGTTGCGAATTGCCAGCTTGACCTCAGGCCCCGCAATAAGGCCGAGCGCCTGTGCTCCGATAGCGATGCCAGCTTCTTCCAGGGCATGCTTCATATTGCCTCCGGTAATGGCTGTACGGACAAGATTTTCAGCTTGCGCCTCTGCTGAAAGCGCCATCGATGCAACATCGGCTATTTGTCCGAGGCCGGGGACGAAGCTAAGCAAGCCCACCGCCGTTGCAGCCCAGTCAAGAATTTGAGAGTGAATTTTGAGCACTCCGGATACCGCATGCATGAAAGCTCCGCCGTTCTTTTTGGCTGACTTGGTATCAGGCTGGTCCGTCAGGCCCGCCATCATGTCCGAAGTGGCTTCCTGCTCCGCAGCGGTTTCAGGCACATGGGTCTTGGGCTGCTGAACGGCGCGATTCGCAGACGACATACCGTCGCAGAAGTGGGCGAAATCGTTTTTGCTGATGTCTCCGGAATCGACCGTATGCCCGCCGCCGAAGTCGAAGAAACGATGGTGGGTCTTGTAGCCTGTGATCGAATTGTTCAGCAGGCTGAACAGTAGAGGATCCGCGAGTAGCTGTGAGGCCGCTTGCTGCACTTTCGGATCCAGGCTCTTGTCCCCTGCCATCTTCGCGAGCTTATCACGAGTCAGGACACCGCTCCCAAAGAAGGCGTCCTGGTTGCTCTTGATCGTTTCGATAGTATCCAGCTCGGTTCGAGTGAGGCTCATCGCTGATGAAGCGACCTGCAGGAAATCTTCTTTATGAACCTTGTCTATCGTACCACCGTACAACTGCTTCCACTCAGATGGGTGGTCGACGAAGTACTGAGCCGCAGCAATGACCTGGGGCGGACATTTGCCGGTTTTGGCTTCGCCTGAAACGATTTGCTTGAAATCAGCCACACTGAGATTCTTCGGCAGGTTTTCGGAGTATCGGTAAAGCTCGCGCATCGCATCGCTCGCCGTCATGACCGACGGCTGCGTATTTTCAGTGGTGTCGGATGGAATGTAGTTCTTTGTGTAGTTTTGCGCTTGCTGCTCCTGAAACGCCGCAACTTGTGGGTGACCGTTGGAGAATCCGGCCAGATCCTTCGCCTTGATCTTGCCGCCGCAGCGGCCATCGCCCTGCGAGCCGATCGCGTAAAAGAGCTCTGGATCCTGCTGCAAGGCCTCGATCGCCGCTTTCAAGTCCGGTGGCGTGGAGGGATCATTGGCTTTCTCCCCCAACGATTTCCAATCGAGGGGCATTAGGTCCTTGTGACGGTTCAGCACCGCCACGATCTGCAACTCCCGATCGGTCAGCGAGCCTCCGTTCCACGTGATTCTGTCGCTTCTTATAGGCGCGGGCGCCACGGGCTGGGGATCGGTCGCAGTGGCCTGGGGATCAGTCGCAGTGGGCTGGGGCTGCTGATCCATTGCTTCGATTGCTGCCCTCATATGTGGCGGCAGAAGGTCCAGTGGGTGCCGGGACAACTCTTCCAGGGAAGACGCGGCATCCGACAGCGGTTCCGATGAGGGCCGGTACAATCCTTCAGGCAAGTCAATATTCCGCGACAGCGCATCCCGAAGCGCGAAGGGACTATCCTTTGCTTCGAGCAGGTAACTAGACAGCATCCCGTCAAAGGACGGCGCTCTTTGCTGAGTCCTGTCTAATGCAGATGCCGAGCTCGACCAAACCTGTGCGAACTGCGAAGGATTCAGGCTGTTGTCCAGCGAGAGATTCGTGCTGCTGTAAACGTTAGTGGCGCTATTGATCGACATTTTTGGCTCCTTAGACGTGACTGCAATCCCCTAAGAGGGCGACGCCAACGCGTTCATGAACTTTAACAAATCCAAGCATTGGCCGGGATGCCAACTCGCCCCTTGCCCACTTTGATTGCTCCGCTCCTTGATGGCTCGTAGGTTCAACTCTGCACAACGGCCAGTGATCGTTTGAGATCATGAATCCCACGATGAGCGGTTTAGCTTTCGAGAACCTGACGAATTGGAAAGAAATTCTCAATTAGGATGCGGTTGCTGTTGATGCCTTCTCCGGCCAACTGCGGCGATCCATAGATATCATTTCTGACTCAGCTCGGGCTTCGCGCCATCTTGCTGTGGCACGACAGAAGAATACGAGGCTTCTGGTTGCCCATCGCGGACGACCATGGTGGAGGAGCCGCGAAACAATATCATCACAGATCCCCTCGTCGGCGGCGGCGCGACGTGAGGATGCGCCTGCGCCTCCGCCACGAGGCCATTGAACGTCTGTTCCACGAGAGCGATGAAGCGCGGCGGACCGGAAACCAAGACGAGGCCATTTCCCGGCGCGGGTCTCACGACATAGCGGTTATCCGAGATGCCAAATTTATCGAGAGCCGCCTTGAACGCTTCGAAGCGAATCGAAGTCAACACAAGCATCCGCGTTTGCGCCTCATGTGCGGCAGTTACATAGAGCACAAGCCCATCATAGTACCATTGGAGATCGTACACCTTGGTCAACCGGTCGAGGAACTCGCGCGGTGGCAAATCTGGCATGCGCCCGCGAATCCGCCCCTTCACCTCGGGGCTGATGTTGATCGTGATGTTCAGGTTGTCCCCGAAGTCCTGCAACGCGGCAGAGAGATCCTGATCCAGAACTGTATACCTATAGGGTGTGGAGGGCAGCGACAGAGGGACGGCGAGAGTTGTGTGAATTCCGATGGAGAAAAAAAACCCCAGGCACAGGAGTCTCTTCAAGCTGTGCAGGATCGTGGATCGGATGAGCGTTCTTGACATGTCGTCCTGATAAACCAAAGGCTGAAACTCTCACAAGTCACTAAAGGCCGCTATGTGACTTTTTAAATGATTAACCGTGACCTTTGTCAGCTTGTTGTCAGCTTGCCTCTGTAGGCATCGACACAACAGCGGGTAACAACCGGCTCGGCTCATCCTGCGTGAGAGAGAAAACAATCGGGTATTGCATGATGACGCCTGTCACTTCGATCGCTGCCAGTCTGACGGATTCTCTTCCCCGGGTCGCCTCACCGTCATTGGGCGAACAGGCCCAGTTCGATCGCGCGCTAGCGCAGGCGGCAGCCACGATGAAAAACGATACCGCTTCTGCGCATGCGGGAGCGGCGCCAGTTGCCGCACAGTTGGATGTTCAACGCGCAGCTGCACCGACAAGCCCACTGGGCGACCGCGTGCTCGAGACGATTTCTTCAATGTACCGTAACAGCGCAGTTACGTCTGCAGCGTTTGACCATCATCTAGCCCTGCAGAAGGACGCTCTCGCTCAGCCGACACAGAAGCTCCCAGTCGAAAGTGGGGCACCCGGAACGCAGACAGGACATGATTTCGAATCGATGATTACTGATCTGCGTGATGTCTACAATGGCGTCACCCAAGTTTCCCTTATATCCAAAGGGGTCAGCGGCATCACCTCATCTGTGAACAAGCTCTTGAAAGAGGGATGAACGGCCCGCATGACTGGCTTGGCCCATGGCGAGATCATGCGTAGTCGCCCGCCTGGTTGGCGATCGCTTCATTTTGTCGTGCTGCCACTTCTCTTCGCCCTGAGTGGGTGCAAGGTCGACCTCTATACGCAATTACAGGAGCGCGAGGCGAATGAGATGGTCGCTCTTCTGATTGACAATGGAGTTGATGCGGTCCGAGTTGCCGCTAAAGATGGGACCAGCACGATCCAGGTCGACGAGAAGCTGCTTGCGCGGTCAATCAACCTGCTGAATGCCAAGGGCTTGCCCCGCCAATCTTTCAAGAACCTCGGGGAGATTTTCAGCGGATCAGGCCTGATTGCCTCGCCGACCGAGGAGCATGCCCGCTACGTCTATGCCCTGAGCGAAGAGTTGTCGCGAACGATCAGCGATATCGATGGCGTCTTCTCGGTGCGTGTTCATGTCGTTCTGCCGAACAACGACCTGTTACGATCGGGCGGCACGCCATCCTCGGCCTCGGTTTTCATCCGGCATGACGCGAAAGCAAACATCTCAGCTCTGCTGCCCAAGATAAAGATGCTCGTCGCTGACAGCATCGAAGGCCTGTCCTACGAAAAGGTCGAAGTGGTTTTGGTGCCGGTGGAACCGTCCACATATGAGCAACAGCCTCTACAGGCGACTGTTTCGGCCCAAGCACCGAGATCCGATCCAGCGCCACTTCTGGCAATCGTGACGGGTGTTGCCGCGGCTGTGTTCGCAGTGGCGTGCTGTCTTCTGGCCAGTGTTCTAAGGCGTCGGCGCAGGCAGCCATCGGGCGAACTAGCCAAGGTCGAGGGCCGCCCCGGTGGGTCAGCCGTCGAGGCTATTCGCAAAAAGCTCATCGGCTATAGGGCATAGGTAATATACCCAGATGCCGACAGTTGAGACCGCCGAGCGTGATCATGAGATTCATTTGCGTTCCGTACGCCTGAGCGATCTTGCTGCTTCGGCTCATCCAACTCGTCTTGCCGCATGTCTTGATCCGGCGTTGTCGGCTCCCACATTGGTGCAGTTGCAGAAGTGTCTCAGGCTGCAACCAAGACTGGCAGAATTGCTGCTTGACAATCAAATGGATTCGAACGGAAGCGGCTGGGGGCCGGATCTTCTGCGCGGATATGATCCGCGTCGGGCTGCTCTCCTTGCCGGGAGTATCTGGCATGCCCGTTCGCTGCTGAAGCTCGTTTCAAAGCCTCACCTCACCGCGCTTATTGGACATATCGGCGAGGATGCTCACGCGTTTGGCATCCGACACCTGGCGCATGCGATTGAAACCAGCTTGATTGCTGATCCGGAAAAACTCGCGCAGCAAATTGAGCACGATGGACATGCCTGCCTTGGCGCTTGGCTCGATGACAGTTCGGCGCTTGAGCGTAAACGCGTGCTTCTGCGGTTGCCCGTCGGGACCGCCACCGAGAACCCTGCGCCCGAACATAGGAATGCTTCGGGCCAGTTGTTTTCGCTTGTCCTGGCCCATCTTGAGACGGAGTTCCGGTGATATGACAGCCGATGTTTCCGCAGCACGCGGCGCGCCGCAGATGCGCCCAGTCGGACCACTGATACCGGGGCGTGAGCTCGATATCTGGCACAACGCCACAGAAGCACTTGACGCAGCAAAACGGTATCAAGAGCGGGTTCGCAGCCATATACGCGCAGCTTATGAGCGTGAGCGGGCGCGCGGCCATGCTGAGGGCTTGCAAGCAGGCGCGGAGGAAATGACAGGATTGGTTGCGCGGGCAGCCTCCGATGTCGGGCGACGAAAGGCGGCTCTGGAGCAGGAATTGCCACAGCTGGTAATAGAAATCCTAACCGATCTACTGGGTGCTTTCGATCCGGGCGAGCTGTTGGTGAAAGCGGTTCGCCACGCGATCGAGCGCAAATATAGCGGCGCGGAAGTTTGCCTTCATGTGTGTCCCACACAAGTCGATTTGCTCGCGCGTGCGTTTGCTGAATGCGACGGGCGGGAGGGCCGGCCGAGGGTTCGCATCGATCCGGATCCGGCCTTGTCGCCGCAACAGTGCGTGCTGTGGAGCGAGTATGGCAATGTCGATCTTGGACTTGATGCACAGTTGCGCGCACTGCGCCTTGGCTTCGGGTTGCAACACGAAGACGGCGAAGCGTGATCACGCCGGTGCCGCAGCATAATAATCTCGCCGGCAGCCGGGTTCACGATCCGGCGATCGCGTCTTTGAGGTCTACAGCAAAGCAAATCGACACGCGTGTCGTACGCGGGCGGGTCACGCGGGCTGTCGGGACACTCGTCCATGCTGTCCTGCCAGACACGCGGATTGGCGAACTCTGTTTACTGCAGGATACGCGGACTGGCCTGTCGCTCGAAGCCGAGGTGATCGGCTTGTTGGACAACGAGGTGTTGCTCACGCCAATCGGTGACTTGATGGGCCTGTCCAGCCGCGCAGAGGTCATATCCACTGGACGTATGCGTGAAGTACCAGTAGGCCAGGATTTGCTTGGCCGTGTGGTTGATAGCCGTTGCCGCCCGCTTGATGGCAAAGGCGAAATCAAGACCGCCGAAACGCGGCCGCTGCACGGCAGGGCGCCCAATCCGATGACAAGGCGTATTGTCGAGTTGCCGTTCCCGCTCGGGGTCCGTGCACTGGATGGTCTGCTCACATGCGGCGAAGGCCAGCGGATCGGCATTTATGGCGAGCCTGGCTGTGGCAAGTCGACCTTGTTGTCGCAGATCGTAAAAGGCGCTGCCGCCGACGTTATCATTGTGGCGCTCATAGGAGAGCGTGGACGTGAGGTTCGTGAATTCATCGAGCGGCATCTTGGGGAGGAGGGTCTGCGCCGCGCGGTTGTTGTCGTTGAAACCTCCGACCGCTCCGCTGTGGAGCGGGCGCAATGTGCCCCTATGGCAACCGCACTCGCGGAATACTTTCGCGAACAAGGGCTACGCGTTGCGCTCATGTTGGACTCACTGACGCGCTTCTGCCGCGCCATGCGCGAAATAGGCCTTGCCGCGGGCGAGCCGCCGACCCGGCGAGGCTTTCCGCCTTCCGTTTTTGCCATGTTGCCGGGCCTACTGGAACGTGCCGGCATGGGTGAGCACGGCTCAATCACGGCCTTCTATACCGTACTTGTCGAAGGTGATGGCACAGGCGATCCCATCGCGGAGGAATCGCGCGGCATTCTCGACGGCCATGTCGTGCTGTCACGCGCTATCGCGGCGCGATCGCATTTTCCCGCTATTGATGTACTGCAGAGCCGCAGCCGCGTGATGGACGCGGTCGTGTCCGGGGCGCATCGCAAGGCTGCATCCGTCTTCCGTGATCTCCTCTCGCGCTATGCCGAGACGGAGTTTTTGATCAACGTCGGCGAATATAAGCAAGGCGGCGATCCGCTAACGGACAGGGCTGTCGCCTCGATTGGCGAACTGAGGGAGTTTTTGCAGCAGAGCGAAGGCGAGGCGTCGGATTTTGAGGAAACGGTGGCATGGATGTCGCGTCTGACCGCGTGAATCGTATTCACGCTTCGAGGTTACGGCTTCTGAAGGATATGCAAGAGCGTAGTGCCCTTAGGGAGCTGTCCGAGAAGGAAGCCGAGTGCCGTATGGCCGCCTTAGCCGTACAGGATGCCTCCCACGGGCTCGCAATCGCACAGCAGCATTGCGCAAGGGCCGAAGCGGATCACTACCAGGAGCTGATGTCGATCGACACCTTGTCGAGCGCAGCACTCGACCATCACCACCTTCACATTGAGCGGCTTGCGACTGTGGTCAACACCAGACGCCAAACGCTTGATGATGCGCGCGCCACCCAAACAAAGGCCGAGACAGCGGCGTCCGAGACGAGGGCCTTATGGGTCAGACGTTCGGCGGCAAGGCGCAAGTGGCAACAAATCGACGATGACGTCCGGCGCGCCGTTGATATTCATTCGGAGGCCGCAGGCGAAATAGAGGCTGATGATGAGATGTCACTTCGATATGGCAGGGATTCGCTGGCCCGAATGTCGGACAACGAAATCCGATAGAGCTAGCCACAGTGGTCACACCTACTTTATTTGAACCGGCGCTAACGCTGTCCCACGAGGTTGTCTCGTGGGTCAATGATATAGCGGCCACCCGTAAGCCCTTTCAGAGCCGCATCAGCGATCAGCCGCTGTCGGTTCGCATGGATGGGATTGTCTGGCGGCAGGAACCAGCCTCCGCCATTCCAATGCTTGACTGCGTGTGGCGCGTGGGAGCTGAAACGATCGTCTTGTCGTTGTCGCGACGGCTTGTAGAGGCGCTCGTCACGACCGTGCAAAGCGGCCTTGCTTTCCCTTCGGAGCCTACTGCTTCGCTCATTCTCGAATTTGCACTCGAGCCGCTCGTCGCCCGACTGGAGGAGCAGACGCAAGCAAACGTGCAGCTGTTGCATGTTCGCGAAGCGATGACAGTGGCTCCTTATCTAGGACTTGATATCACCTTCGGGCCGGTCAATGGCAAGGGCCATCTGTTCTTGTTCTCGCCTTTAGATGGCTTGGTGCCGTCTGTTTTCCGCACGTTCGGCAAATTGGTTGGCCTGTTATCGAGACAGCCACGCGAGCTACCCCCAGAGCTGCCGGTCATGGTTGCAGGGCGCATCGGCACGCTTTGCATTCCGGCCGCGCTTCTTCGCAAGGCAAGCGTCGGTGATGCTTTGTTGCCAGACGTGTCGCCGTTCGGCCACGGCCAGATTGCTCTATCCGTGGGCCGGTTATTGGCCGGGGCAGATATTGAGGGCGACCACCTGATCCTGCGGGGGCCCTTTTTCCCCCAGTCTTGGCCCTTGGAGAATACGCATATGACGACACAATTCGAATTGCAGCAAGAACCGTCGGAAGCTGATCTGGACGATGTGGAGCTCGTGCTTGTCTTCGAATGCGGCCGCTGGCCGATGCCTCTTGGCGAATTGCGGAGCGCCGGCGAAGGCCATATTTTCGAACTTGGTCGACCGATCGAAGGTCCAGTCGACATACTTGCCAATGGTCGGCGTATCGGGCGTGGCGACATCGTGCGGATCGGAGATCAGCTCGGCGTCAGGCTCCGTGGCAGGTTGGCATCCCATGACTGAGGTCCAGCCGGCAATTCTATCGCTTCTTGCGGTGACAGCGGGCCTTGGCCTGCTTGTTTTAGTAGTGGTAACAACCACGGCGTTTGTAAAGGTCTCGGTTGTTCTGTTTCTCGTCCGCAATGCGCTCGGTACTCAGACGATACCGCCGAACATAGTGTTGTATGCTGCGGCATTCATCCTCACCATTTTCGTCAGCGCGCCTGTTATTGAACAGACCTATGAACGGATGACCGATCCGAAGCTCCGCTATCAAACGTTGGATGACTGGGTAAACGCCGCTAAAACGGGGAGCGAGCCCATGCACGAATATCTCAAGAAGTTCACAAATGATGAGCAGCGCCGTTTTTTCCTCTCCTCGACCGAGAAGCTCTGGCCCGACGAAATGCGTGCCAAAACCACACCTGATGATTTTGCCATTCTCATACCATCTTTTCTAATATCAGAACTCAAGCGTGCGTTTGAAATAGGCTTCCTTCTTTATCTTCCTTTTATCGTCATCGACCTTGTCGTAACGACGATTTTGATGGCGATGGGCATGTCGATGGTATCGCCGACAGTCATATCTGTCCCGTTCAAACTCTTCTTGTTTGTTGCCATTGATGGTTGGTCGAGATTGATGCACGGACTTGTGTTGAGTTACGCCACACCGGGAGGTTGATTATCACTCAATCCAGTATTGTCACTTTTATGAGCCAGTCCTTGGTGGTTTTCATGATCTGGATTCTGCCACCGCTCATTGCATCCGTGATTGTTGGCCTCATCATTGGCATCATCCAGGCGGCAACGCAGATCCAGGACGAGAGCTTGCCGCTCACCGTGAAGCTTTTGGTCGTGATCGCGGTGATTAGCCTGTCTGCCCCTGTGCTAAGCGCCCCGCTCATTGGGCTGGCCGACCAGATCTTTACCGACTTTCCCACAATGACACCTGGCTACTAGCCCCACATGTATCCGTCATCGGCAGAGATTCAAGTCCTGATCCATGCGGCGATCGAACTTGTCGTTGCAGGCGGCCTCGGCACGGCCCGCACGATAAGCATTATGATGGTTCTTCCGTTGTTTGCACGGGCTCAGATCGGCGGACTGGTCCGCAGCTGCCTGGCTGTTTCCTTCGCACTACCATGCATCGTACACGTCAGTGACGGGCTGCAGGCACTCGATCCTGAAACACGCATGATCCAGGTGGCTCTGCTCGGATTGAAGGAGGTATTTGTCGGCCTGCTGCTTGGCACTTTTCTCGGCATCCCGTTATGGAGCCTTCAGGCGGCCGGCGAGTTTATCGACAACCAGCGTGGCATTACCAGCCCGTCCGCTCCGTCCGACCCGGCGACGAACAGCCAGGCTTCCGCTATGGGTGTGTTCCTCGGAATCACTGCAATTACCATCTTCGTCGCATCAGGAGGCCTGGAGGCCGTAATCAGCGCGCTTTACGGCAGCTTCCAGATCTGGCCCGTGTATCGGTTCCACCCTACAATGAGCGCGCAAGGAGCAATGCAGGTGCTAAGTCTCCTCGACCACATCATGCGCACGACATTGTTGGTCTCCGGGCCTGTGGTGTCCTTTCTGCTGCTTGTTGACATATCAATGATGATACTGCGGCGTTTTGCGCCGCAGTTCAAGTCGAGCCAACTATCCCCAACGATCAAGAATATCGGTTTTCCGATCATCATGGTTACGTATACCGCCTTTCTCATCGAGGGGATGAAACTGGAGATTACACAAGCGAATGGCACGCTTGAGTGGTTCGACGGGCTGCTAAAATGAGCGATGAGAGTGAAGAGAAGACATACCCCGCAACCCCGAAGAAGCTGAGCGAAGCGCGAAAAAAGGGGCAGATTCCACGTAGCGCCGATTTCGCCCGCGCGGCCGCCACTTGCGTTGGGTTCGGCTACATCTGGCTAAGGGGGCATGTGATCCAAGACAAATGTCAGGAAGCGCTACTGTTAGCCGACAATCTGCAGAATCTGCCTTTCGATCTCGCGGTGGGGCAAGCATTGGTCCTGCTGGCAGAACTTATACTGAATACTGTAGGGCCGCTGCTTGGAAGCCTGGTCGCCGCCGTAGTTCTGGCAGGATTGGTAGCCAATGGTGGCTTTGTCTTCTCACTAGAGTCTATGACGTTCAACTTCGACAAGATTAACCCGTTTCAAGGGCTGAAGCGCATGGCGTCTGCGCGCTCTGCAGTGGAGGTTGGCAAGACATTTTTCAAATTCGTGGTTCTCAGCGCAATCTTCCTCGTCTTCCTTCTCGGCACGTGGAAGACGATGGTCTATTTGCCGGTCTGTGGCATGGGCTGCGTCGGCCTCGTGTTTACACAGGCGAAGCTGCTGAGCGAGATTGGCGCCGGCGCACTTCTTATCGGCGGACTCATCGATCTTCTGGTCCAGCGTGCGTTGTTTATGCGCGAAATGCGCATGACCAAGACCGAGGTGATGCGCGAGGTGAAGGAACAACAAGGCGCGCCCGAGTTGAAGAGTGAGCGGCGTCGCGTCCGCGACGAGTCTGCTGGCGAACCTCCGCTTGGGGTGCACCGGGCCAACTTGGTCTTCAAAGGGAATGGAATATTGGTCGGTCTGCGTTACGTTCGCGACGAGATCGGGATACCGATCTTGGTTTGCCGCGCAGAGGGCGATGCTGCTTCAGACATGTTAAATGAGGCGCGGTCACTACGTGTCCACATTGTCGATGATCATGTGCTTGCCCATCAGCTCATCAGCACAATGAAGCTCAGCGACGCCGTCCCTAAACAATTCTTCGCGCCTGTCGCAAAAACACTTATCGCCGCCGGCCTAGTATAGGTTTGGTGCATCACTCGACCGTCGTCATCTGTAGTTGATTGAAGTTACCGTCAAAGTCAGTCCGGTTCGTTTTTCTGAAGCCGGACAATCCATCGTCACTTAATCCTCAACAAGCGATCTATTGAGGCCTGCTGCAGTCTGGCCAGCCTTAACTCATTGCAAAAGGAGCGAAATCGGCATGTATAATCGAATCGGTGTCTCGTCCGATATCCGCTACGCGCGGAGTGCCTCCAGGCAAACGGACGCCGCAAGCCAAGAATTCGAGGACATGTTTGACCGGATGCACTTAACCGGATCGGATCCCATCGGTAGCTCGTCTTCGGCGGCAACACAGGCCTATTCCCTGCAACCCAGACCTCCAGTGGTGGAGATCGACAGGTCTGCTTTCAGGGAGAAAGTGAGGAAATTTCATGGCGATGAAATCAAGCACATTGCTGGTAATCCACAAGTGTATTCCGACTTCGTATCGACCCGAGCCTCTCGCACTGCGGACGTTGCTAGCCAATACGGTTTTCGTCGAGATACTGAGCACGCACGATATTTTAGCTACCAATTGGGAAGTGAAAGTGCCGGACTGATGAGAACGGAAGGCGGCTTCAGAATGACTGACTTCGAATCCGAAAGTTGGAGGCGACAATTTCCTGGCCGAACCGAAGTCACCTCGATTGTGGATCTACAGGTCACTCATCCACTAGTGGAGAATGCAGGCGACATCCTACTGGAGCATCAACTTCGGCAAGACGGCGACCGACCGTTACTGAATTGGCGCGCTGCTAATCCAGAAGCACAAGCCCGCGCGGCCGCGATGGGGTTCGTTGAGGTGGATGAGGGCGACATGGTGCTTGATCCTAGCCAGCATCCTGAAAAGTGGACGAAGAACAGTGCCGGTGAATGGCAGCGAGCAGGCAAATCTCCGCTCTATCTCTGCAGAACTGAGGATAACGGGAGCAGTGATACCAACAGCAAACCAAGTTCACCCAGATACTCGTACGAGGATGACTTTATGTGACCGGTCAGGTGGATTTGATCCTGGCGCGCCCCGCCGTTTGCGTGCGGGTGGTCGATATGGACGTCTGCCCATTCCAGGCTTCAGCGTGCCTGACGGTTTCGGCGATGCCTTGCAGCTTCTCGATCACCAAGTGGTGGAGCAACGCGGCATCCTCGTAGAAGCCGCCACGATCCTCGGTGAACAGGTCGCGCAGGATGGCGCCACCCGCGTCCATGTAGGCTTCCGCGCCGATGAAGACGGCTCGCCGGTCGTTCGCTGCAAAATGCGTCCGCGTCAGTTCGCGGCGGATGATGTAGGGCTCTATTGTAGGTGAGGCTTTCGAAAACCTGCTCCTGCCGGGCGAGATCGTCGGTGATGGCGAAGGCCATCAGCTGGTCAAGGGTCAGCTCTCCGTCTCGGTAGACCCTGCATCAGCTTGGGGCTGACCGCGCCGAGCCGCAGGCGCTGCCTCACGACATGCGCGGTAATGCCGAATCGGGCGGCGATTTCCTCCGCACCCCATCCGCGTTCCTCGTGAAGCTCACGGAACGCCTCCAACTGATCGGCAGGGTGCGGCGGTTAATTTAGGTTATGCGTCAAGTGTCCTGTTGGCCGGATGCCGCTGATTCTTCAATCTTTTTGGTTGCGCCTTGCATTTTGGGTGTATCTTTGGCGCGGAGGCGCAGCCCTCTGGTGTCAATCACGATGGCTTTCTCGACGGAAGCGATAGTCGCCCTTTGACGCGCGGAGTGCTTTGAAAGCGCGATGAAGAATGCGACGACCGTTTCGCCGGTCAGGTGAAGATAGCCGCCAAGATGACGAAGCCCGCCATGGCAGTTGACCGCCGACATGCTGACCTGGCTGCGGAGCGCAAGCGTGCGGGACGGCAGGACGCCGTCATCCACTCGAGCAAGCGCCCGGACCAGCCCACAAAGTTCGGGATCGACGCCATCGACCGGGCCGCTCGTGGCGAGGATGGCCGACCCGCATCGAAGCGATCCCACGCCTCGTCAATTTCCTCATAGCACGCGCGAAGGATTGCCTTGAGGTCATCGCCGCCGAGACGAGCCCGGGGATCAGCACTACGGTTCGGCCAGACCCGCCAGGGGAAGTCGATCCGCTACGGCAGCCGGGACGGATGCCGGCGCTTCGTCCAGTCGATCATCGCCCTTCGACCAGGGCTGGTTCGTCTGTCCTGCGACCTGGCGATCTCCTCGTCTTCATCTCGAAGACACCCCCCGGCACGCGGAGCGGACGAGCCGGTGCAACTGCGGGCGAGCATCCCTGCCCGGCCGGCCAAGCGGGGCTCACAGCCCTGCGCGGACGCCGCGGCCGGGTTCGCGAGAGGCGCGGTTGAGCTTCAGCGCCACCGGGTCGGCCGATCGGCGAACCAGATTTTCTCCCTCCCTCCCTCCCTCCAAGTCTCACTATTTCCATTGAATGCCGCACCGACAGACGCTATATTGCGTCACAGAAATTGGCATCGACAACCGCAGGAGATGGCTATGGGTCTCGTCCAGTATTCCGACAACGGCCTCTTCGCGCCGCGCAAAATCGCGGAAGCATTCCGCACGACCAGCGAGGAAGTCGCCCGAACCGCGGGGCTTGGCAAGGACGCGGTCCAGCGCAAGGATCGCATCCGGTCGGACAAGACCCAGCGCCGGCTGCGCGAGATGGTTGAGGTGATCAACAAGGTCGAGCCGCGTTTCGGTTCGCAGTTAATGGCTTATGCCTGGTATCGCTCCGAGCCACTGCCTGGCTTCTCGGGTCAGACGGCCATGCAGCTCGTGCGCAGCGGCCGCGCCGACGATGTGCTGGACTATGTCGACGCGGTCGACGCCGGCGTGCACGCCTGAAACGGGTGCTGTATCGTGGAAAGCTCTATCGGGCGCTGAATCCGATCTATGCGCGCGAGCCGCTGTCGGGGCGGGGCGCGGAACTCTACGGTGGACGATTCAATCCGAAGGGCCTCCCCGCGCTCTATGCGTCGCTGTCGGTGATGACGGCCCTACGCGAAGCCAACCAGGTCGGCAATCTCCAGCCGACGACGCTGGTCTCCTACGACGCTGAGATCAATGGTGTGTTCGATTGTCGGGATGATCTCGCGCTCAAGGCAGAGGGCATGGATGCTGCCGCACTCGCCGACAAAACATGGCGCGACCAGATGAAGGCGAGCGGGGGAGCACGAACGCAGGCCTTCGCCCGACGGCTGATCGCCGGCGGCTATCATGGCTTGCTGGTAAGGAGCTTCGCCTCCGGTGCTGCCGCCGACGATCTTAACCTGGTGCTTTGGAAATGGGGCGATGCAGCCCCGGCCCGCGTGATCCTGATCGACGACGAGAACCGCCTGTCGAGATAGAAAGCCTATGCTGCTTTCCGATCAGCCGCACCGCCGCTTCCGTTGTCGGCGTCGTCCTTGTCGCTGGCGAGACCAGCCTCGACCTCGGCCAGTTGCTCGCGCTTCAGCGTCAATTCGGCTTCGAAGGTGAAGGCTTCGCCAACCCGCGGCCTGTACGAGGCGAGGCGCTTTTGCGCACCGGCGAGCCGTCGGCGATAGTTCTCCTGCTCGCTTTCGAAATTGTCGAGGGCATGCTCAAGTCGGGCGATGGCGCCGATCGGGGTCGTGGTGATGGGCAGCTCGAAGCGCGCTTATGCCACAAATCGCTCACAGCGAGTTAAGTTGATAAGGCCCTATGATGCGCGCGTTGGACGATGGGCAGCCGGAAAGCTTGTCGGAAATGCGCAGTCGACGGGGCCACCGGACCCCTTCCTTCCTGAAGACAGCAGCCGCGCAAAAACTGCCCCTTGAGCGAGCCTCTATCGATGCGCGCCTGGGTTGCCAAACCAGTCTTCCCCGTCGACAATGTCACCATGTTTCGACCGTGATTTTGTTTCATGTGTCCATGATGACTTGTTTCCATGGTAACATGAACACAAGGAGCTTACGCGGAAGGAGGCCCCCATGATCATCTCCGCTGCGATCCCAAAGGGCGGCACTGGCAAATCGACGATGCTGCGCACCCTCGCATCCGTCGCGCTGCATCGGGGCTATTCGGTCACTCTCATCGACGGCGATCGGCGGATTGGGCGCGATCTCGACAATTGGCGGGGGGGATCCCGCCACGGCCTCGAGCCGAGCTTGATGACCTGCGCCACGAGCAAAGCGTGTCACGACTCGTATTGAAATCGTTGGCCAGCCATGCTGGCGTTGCGTTGCCCTCACGGATCATCTGGCCCCACCGCGGCGATATCACGGGCCATGTCGCGCGCACCCTCGTGGATGGAGCGCAGGATCGCCTAGCCGCCTTGATGCACGGCGATGAGTTTTTGGGGGCCTGAAGCGGCGATGTGGTTTCCCCTTGCGGTGCTTTTTCACAAGCCTCACGGGCGCCGGCGATAATCCGTTGTGATGGAAGGCGGGGTTTGCGGAGAGGTCAGCGGGTTCGTTTGCGGGGCGTCCGGCGCCCCGTCGGCTATGTCACGAGTTGGGGATGCGATCGAGAACGATGCGCAGGATGCCTTGATCGGGGCAGGATGTCGACAGGTGCAGGCGGATCTTGCGTCTTGATCTCGCCCCCCAATGACGGCGGGCTAGGTTTGGGGCGAGCTCCTCACCCGCATCCGCGCGGAGCGGGCCAATTGTCGATTCGCAACCCAAAAAGTCGGCAAGTTGACAATGCATACTGTCAGACAACGCGCAAAGTCAGGATTTTGAGGTTGGTACGGCGCTTGCACGTTCACGGGATCATCATCCGCTTGTGAGAGCGAGATGGATAGTTAGGCAACATCGAGCAAAGGCACGAATTCGTCATGCGGAAAACTGACTTAGAGCGATTCGTCAACGATTTAGGAAAAAAAGGCAGTCCGCTTGAAAATCTCAAACGACGCGCTGGAGGGCTTGCATCGATCGTAGCGATTGGAAAGAGCCTCAACTACAACATCACGCTTGACGAGGTTAAAAGTTACATCCGATCGAACAGCCGGCACAAGTCCAGTACGAAGAAGCTCAGCGCGATTGCAGGCCGCAAGTGTGGTTCGAGCGTTCCGGCCTTGACCAGCTTTGTACAGACCACTGCGTTGGCTAATTCCGCTAGCCCTGCGCAAATCGACGGAAGAGCTGGAGTCGCTGCGGTCGTATTAGTTGTCGTAATTGCTGTTTTGGTCGCAACCTAACCGCATTGGCTCGGTCGAGCCGGCCTAAAGTAACATCAAAGCAACCCGCGTCGAGGGATGCGATCATGCCATCGGGCGTACAACAGGCCACTTCAAGGGTTGACCCGAAGCCCCGCGAAGACTGGCAACAAATCTTTGCCCAGCGAACGCTGGAGGACCGCCGAATGTTGCCACACGTCAAGCGCTTCATGGAGCGGCTGGCCGGCGACAGGAAGTTCCGCACGGCCCTTTCGGAGAACATCGAGGCCCCTCGATCGGTAACAGAGCGCTACGGCATCGAAGTTGACCCAATGGAGATGCTGCCGCTCTGGTGCGGGGACTACGTGGAGCACCGCTTCGAGCCGGAGGCTGCCAGGTGGCCGCTGGTTATGATGTGGGACGAGTACATGGGCGAGATGTTGCGCCATCGCCACCTCCTGCGCGCCGAGGGCGAAATGTTGACAGTCAACCCTCGCTTCCACGCTTGGCGCGAGCGCCAAATCCGGCGCTGTAACGACGAACTGGGCGAATTGGCGCCGTCGATCACGCACCCCATCATCGCTTTCGAGCTGAGTGAAGGCTGTTCCGTCGGTTGCTGGTTCTGCGGCTTGTCGGCCGACCGCTTCAAGGGCTATTATGAGTACAGCGAGGAGCATGCCGAGGTTTGGCGCGGTGTGGTCGGAGTCGCGAGCGAGATGTTTGGTTCGGCAGCCCGCACTGGCTTCTGCTACTGGGCCACAGATCCGATCGATAACCCGGACTACGACCGCTTTCTGTTCGACCACTATCAAATCACGGGCGCATTGCCACAAACGACGACGGCCGCCCCGCTTAAGGATCAGGCGCTCACCACGCGCGTGCTTGAACTGTTCAAACGTTACGGTAGCGTAACGAATCGTTTCTCAGTGCTGAGCACGAACCATCTCAATCAGATTCACGCGGCGTTTTCGCCCGAGGACCTGATGGGGGTCGAACTCGTCCTGCAGGGCAAAGAGGGGCCGACCACAAAGGCTTTTGCCGGGCGCGCACGCAAGCGGCAGGAGAAACTCCAGGCAGCCAACAGAGATGATGCACTCGCCTTGTCGGGGGACTATCCCACGACGATCGCCTGCGTCTCCGGCTTCCTCGTAAATATGCGGCAAGGACGTATACAACTGGTAACGCCGGTACCGGGTAGTGAACGCTGGCCTCTCGGGTACCGTATCGTGGACGAACGTTTCTTCAGCACGCCCGACGAGTTCCGGGAAGGGCTGCAGTGCATCATCGACGAGCATATGTTCGAAAGCCCACCTCCCAACCGGCCGATCCGCTTCCGCGGAGATCTGCAATACGAGGCAGGGAACGGGTACTTCCATCTCCGCTCACGCAACATGGAACACCGGGTGCTCGACGAGATCGTTCCGATTTCCGTTGGCGATCTGATCGCGTACGGCAACTGCACAGCCTCGGAGCTTATTATGCGGGTCGCAACGGACGGAGCGAGCGCCCTTGCAGTCGCCGATCTGCTGGACCAGTTGTATGCGGCGGGGGTGGTCGAAGAGGACCTCGACGGGCCTTATCAACTTAACTCGCTGTGAGCGATTTGTGGCATAAGCGCGCTGGCATGAATACGCCCGTCATCAGCTACAAGCGCCACCGTTTCCCATCCCAGATCCTCGCTCATGCGGTCTGGCTCTACTATCGGTTCCCCCTGAGCCTGCGCTTGGTCGAGGAAATGCTGCTGGGGCGATGTCACGTTGTCTGATAACGGCCGCGATGATGCCAATGCCGTCGACCTCAGACGCCGGCGGTCACGGCATTCCATTCCGCCATGGCAAGCAGACGATGAATATGTGTGGCGAGAGCGCAGCGCTTTGAACGGGGTGGGACGAAGAGATTGCGGATGGTGGAGAACATCGAGACGAAGCGTTGAAGGCTTCCCGGTGATCGGAAGCCTGCATCGTCCGCTCACATTTTCGCAGCGGCACGTGGGAGTTTTCCGCCCGGTTGTTAAGCCCCTTGTGCGACCGGTGCTCGACGGGGCGAATTTCCGCCGCGCTTCGCCTTGACCCCAAGATGTGTGGTTTGCGACATCGAAGGTTCAGGCATGGCTGTTGGCAACCGCTCGAAACCCATGCTTCGCGCACCAAATCCTGACGTGAAGTAGCGCCGACCCCGTCCCGTCAAAGACCTTGGATAGCGCTGCATACGAACGGCATAGATGGCACGACCTGCACTGGAACGTCCTTACCATCGAGCCACGCATCCTTGAGCGGCATGCCGATGATGGGATGAGAATGTTCGACATGCTGATCATGATCGGTGTGATGCCGCAGCCCGAGTTTTAGGCTGATGCAATCTTGAAAACAGCCAGTATGTAAGCTATTCTCTCGCAAAATCCGCAAAACAGCTATTTTGTGAGGCGAAAATGATCGATCTGATCGACCTTGGCAACGAGATCAAGAATGCCAGAAAGCAGCGCAAGCTGACACGGGAAAAGCTCGCCGAACTTTCTGGGGTGAGTCGGGCGAGGATCGAGGCGCTTGAGAACGGCAGGGTATCCGACATGGGTTTCAAAGGCGTGCTCACGCTCATGAACATCGTAGGGCTGGATTTCCGGCTGACGACCTTCAACAACAAGCGGCCCACGCTCGAAGACATCATGGAGGAAGACGATGCTCCGCGTATGGGTAGGTAGCAAGCCAGTCGGCGTGTTGGACAGGTCCGGCAAGCGTGGTTCGACTTTCGTGTACGACGTAAAGGCCGACGACCGTGACGCCGTGTCGCTCACGATGCCCAAACGGACCGAATCGTGGAATTCGGAGTTCGGCCTCCTTCCCATTTTCGACATGAACCTGCCGGAGGGAGCCCTTGAAGGGAAGATCCGGACGGCCTTCGCCAAGGCATTGGGCCGCTTCGACGACATCGACCTGCTGGCCGTCGTCGGTCGGTCGCAAATCGGCCGCATCCGCTTCACTGGCATGGAAGAGGAACTGGTGGAGGATGTCCCTTTCCGAAGCATTGACGACCTGCTGCGCGCCCGTCGGGCGGGCGATCTCTATAACGAGCTCCTGGAAACATACGCAGTCCATTCAGGGGTGGCCGGAGTGCAGCCGAAGGTGCTGGTGCGAGCCAGGGAGGATGAGCAGTCAGACGGACGTGAGTCCCTCAGCGTCCGCGGAGCTACCCACATCGTCAAAATGTGGGACCCCGACGAGTATCCCGAATTGGCGGCAAACGAATTCTTCTGCCTTATGGCAGCCCAGGAAGTCGGTCTCGACGTGCCGGACTTCCGGCTATCCGAGGATGGTCTCGCCCTCGTGGTCGAGAGATTCGACCTAACCGACGGCTTGTACCTCGGATATGAGGACTTCTGCGTGCTGAACGGCGTAACCAGCAAGGACAAGTACAACGGAGGATACGAAACAAAGCTCTTCAAGCGGATCAAGGAGTTCGTCTCTCCCGAAAATGCCGTCGGGTCATTGGAAGTGGCCTTCCGCCTGTTTGTGATTAACTGCGCCATCCGCAATGGCGATGCCCACCTGAAGAATTTTGGCATCGTCTACAAAGACGCGGAAAGTCCGGTAAGGCTGGCTCCCGTGTATGACCTCATCACGACCAGGGCCTACATTAAGAACGATGCCATGGCGCTTACCCTCGACGGCTCCACTGCCTGGCCCGACCGAAAGAGGCTCGATCGGCTTGGCGTTACCCGGGCGAACCTGCGACCGGGGCGCGTAGCGGAGATCGTAGAGCAGACCTGCGACACGATCTCAGACGTTTCGAGACGGGCGAAGGCCTATTTTGAAGAGTCCCGCTTCCCTTGGGTCGGTGAAAGGATGCTCAGGGAATGGCAAGCCGGAGTGGGCTCGCTTTGCGAAGGAAAGACGATCCACTTGATAGAGGTTCCGGACGAACCGGCAACACAAAACGGCTAGAATATAAGCTATTTCTGGGCGCCCTGAACATAACAGCCAGTATTTAAGCTATTAGCACCCAGGTGCTGTCGGCTCGGCCAAGCTTTAAGGTCGAGTGATGCGCGGCGTCTAGCAACATTTCCAGGTCACGCCATCGGCGCCGTTCTGTCATCCTGCGTGCCGAAATGAGGCCGGCGTTCGAACGATATGCGAAGTTCCTTATCCGCCAGAAATTGGCGAGCCAGATCGGTATCGCGCTTGCCGACCCGTGATACCCATTCCGAAAACAGGCGAACTGCGCGCCGGTTCATGTGCCGTGATGGGCAGACCAACCAGTATCCCGGAAACTCGATGACCTCGAACTCGGTCGAGACAGGCACCAAGGCGCCCGACACAAGGTCCTCGAACGCTATGGATGTGCTTTCCAGGACCACGCCTGCTCCGTCCTTCGCCAGTTGAACCGACATCGACGAACGGTCGAAACGATAGGGATACGTCATGCGGGCGCCCTGGATACCATTGCGCGGCAGCCAATAATCCCACCGGAAGTAGGCCTTCACACTGTCGATCAACCGCGCATGGCGAAGCTGCTCGCGAGGATCCGGTGAGATCGCGCGCAGTTCGGCAAGATAGGAAGGCGAGCACATCGGCAGGATGAGGTCGTTGACAACACAATCCGAGTAGAGACCGGCCCAGCCGCCATCGCCATAACGAAGATCGAGATCGATGACCTCCGTTTCGAAATCCGAGAAATTGGGCGTCGCGTCGACCCGCAAATTCCAGCTCGGATAGTCCTTGCTGAATTCGGCCAATCGAGGTGCCAGCCACTTCTCGCCGAAAGAAGGACTGACGCGGATGCTGAGCTGAAAGCTTTCGCGCTGCCGCACGATGGCGTTTCGCACCTCGCGTATGGATTCGAAGGCCTGTGTGGTGGTCTGGAAAAGCCGTTCGCCGTCGATGGTCAGCGAGAGATGGCGCTTTTCGCGTTGAAAAAGCCGCACCCCGAGCTGGTGTTCGAGAAGCCGCAGCTGCTGGCTGACCGCCGAAGGTGTCACCCGCAATTCCTGCGCAGCCTTTGCCACGCCGCCGAGGCGCGCAACCGCCTCGAAATGGGTCATCGAATTGAACTTGAAATCCGACATCGTTCAGGTCAGTCAGTTAAGCTCAGCTACACAGAATGTTAAGAAACGAGAATTGAGCCGAATGTCAATCGGTCCCATGATCCTGTGGTCTCGGGAGGAGATACAGGGATGGAACCGGGTTTAGCCCAAAGCTTGGGTGGTGACGGCAATGTGCCAGGATTTGGACAGGCACCGACCAGAAAGCTTCTGATCGAAGCTTCCAATGTCGAGAAGAGCTACGGCGCAACACGGGTCCTGCGCGGGGTGAGTTTTCAGGTCCGGGCCGGCGAAATCCACGCGCTCCTGGGCGGCAACGGTGCCGGCAAAAGCACTCTCATCCGCATCATCACGGGGCTGACCTCACGCGATGCCGGCGACATTGGCTTCGCCTCGTCCAAGGCCGACCGCACCAGCCCGATCATTGCGGTGGTGCATCAGGAGCTGGCACTGCTGCCCGAGCTGTCGGTCGCGGAAAACATCGGCATCGTGCATGCAAGGTCGGGCTGGTCGCAAATCAGCCGTCGCCGCATGCGCGAAACCGCGCTCGGTGCGCTCCGCCTGATCGACCCAGCGATCGGCGAAGAGATCATCGATCTGCCGGCACGCAAATTGTCCCTTCACGAAGGCCAGATCGTCGAGATCGCTCGTGCCCTTTCCACCGGAGCCGAAGTGCTGCTTCTCGACGAGCCCACAGCCAACCTCACCGCCGGCGAGACGGCCAAACTCTTTTCGGTGCTGAAGCGGTTGGTGCACGAGGAAGGCATCGGCATCGTCTTTGTTTCTCACCGTATGCGGGAAATCCGCGCGCTTTGCGATGTCTGCACGATCTTGCGCGATGGCGTCACGATCGCGAATGCCACGCCGCTTGCATTGCTCAGCGACGCCGAAATCGTCCAGCAGATGGGACAACCCGCGCAGCGTCCGGCAATGCACCGCAACCCGCAAAAGCACCTCCGACAGGGTGCAGCAGTCGAACTCCTCGGCCCCGATGACGTCAGGATCGCGATTTCGTCTGGCACCATCCTGGGACTAGCCGGCGCACCCGCGGGTCCGACCGGTCTCATAACTCCCCTTGTGGGCGCCGGGCCTGGAGCTGGCTGGCGCCTTTCCGGCGAGGGTTTTGCGGACCGCTCCTCGTCTCCAGCGGCAGCGGCGCGCGCCGGCATTGGCTTCGTCTCGGGGGACCGCGCAACCAAGGGCATCCTTTCGCAGCTTCCCATCGTCGATAATGTGCTTGCAGCACGCAGGGTTCGCGAGAGGCGGCGGATCGTTTCCGCGTCCGAGCGGCAGGAATGTCGTGATCTCGTTTCGGCGCTGAAGTTGAAAGCCGGCTCGATCTGGGACCTGCCGGCTTCGCTGTCCGGCGGCAACCAGCAGAAGCTTCTCGTCGCACGCTGGCTTGGACTGCCGCTCAAGATGGTGGTGATGGAAGAGCCGACGCGAGGCGTCGACATCGGCACCAAACATGACATCTACGCCCTGATCCGGGAGATGGCCGACGCCGGCGCGATCATCATCTGGTGGTCGACCGAGAATGTCGAACTGCTTGAGCTTTGCGACGCCATTTTTGCCTTCGACACTGATGGGCGACCAAGGGGATTCCTGCCTGAAGAGCACTACACCGAAGACGGGCTCGCCGAACTGACGGGGATGGCGGCATGACCGACGCGACCAACGGCACCACGACCACAGACAAACTCCGGACCGCAAACTCGCGCGTCCCAGCAGTTCTTGTGTCCTACCGCACGGAAGCCGCGATTGCCGCCGCAATCGTCGTCCTGCTGCTGGCCGTCGGCATGTTCGTGCCCGCTGCACTCAGCATGGGCAATTTGCAAAACATCATCCAGGCGGCCGCGCCTCTCATCATCATGTCACTCGGTGTTTTGCTGGTCGTGGTCACCGGCGGCATCGATCTTTCGGTCGGTTCAGTCTTTTCCCTCACCGGAATGGTGACCGCGCTGGCGATGGCCAGTGGCGCTGACGGACTGACCGCCAGCGCTGGCGGCTTGGCCGTCGGCCTTGTCTTCGGCTCGATCAATGGTCTTCTGGTCACCGTGGTCGGGCTCGCGCCTTTCGTCGTCACGCTCATCACCTACGCGGTGGCGGGCAGTCTGGCCTTCATCGTCACCAACGGACGTTCGATGCCTATCGGCGCGCCGGACTTCTGGCTCCTGAATTCGGGCGAGATCGTTCCCGGCATACCCAACCATCTTCTGTTCTGCATCATATTGATGGTCGCGCTGGAATACGTACTGCGCAAGGTCGTGCTCGGACGCTGGTTCTATGCCGTCGGCTCGTCGGCAATTGCTGCCCGGCTGCTCGGCATTCCGGTTCTGCGCATCAAGTTTGCGGCCTATGTCGCTTCGGGCCTGCTTGCCTCTTTTGCCGGGCTGTTGACGGTAAGCTACATCCTCAACGCCGAAGCCACGGCCGGCGCCAGCCTGATGCTGCAGGCAATCGCCGCCGTCGTCATTGGCGGGGCCAGCCTCTTTGGCGGAACCGGGAGCGCGATCGGCGCCGTGCTTGGCGCGCTGATGATCACCTGCATCCAGAACGGCGTGAACCTGATTGGCGTGAACAGCTTCTGGCAAGGCTCGGTCACCGGCGCCGCAATCCTGCTCGCGGTACTGATCGACCGCTTCAGCAACAAGAACCGCATCTAGATCATCAACGGGAGGAACCAAGATGAAGTTGAAGACCATACTACTTGCAGCGTTGGCGGCGGCCGCCGTGTCCAGCGCGTCATACGCTGAAGACAAGAAGACCGTCGCCTACATCGCCCCGTCGCTGGACATCTCCTACTGGCAATGGGTCGGGTACGGCGTAAAGGAGAAGGCCAAGGAGCTCGGCATGGACTATGTCGAGTACACCTCGGAAAACTCACCCGCCAAGCAGATGGACAATGCGCGGACTGCCGTGACCAAAGGCGTCGCGGCCATCGTGATCGGCCCCGTCAGCTCGACCTCGACACCGCCGCTGCTCGACTATCTGGCAAAGCAGAAAGTGCCGATCGCGTTCGCCGGCATCGGGCCGCAACCGGGCCTCACAAACTATACGTCCTCGGTCACCGCGAACAACTATGAGACGGGCAAGGCGCAGGGGAAATTCACCTGCGAGCTCGCTAAGGAGCGTGGTGGCAACAAGGTTGGCATGCTGTCGCTGCCGCAGGACCGGGAGAATGCACAGAAATACCTCAAGGGCGCCAAGGAGGCGTTTGCCGCCGACGGCTGCGAGCTCGCCCAGATGCTGGAAACGCGCGGTCTGACGATCAACGAGGCCGTCACCCAGGCGAACGACCTCTTAACCGCCCATCCTGACATCAAGGCCATCTACGGCATGTATGACGAAGCCGGTACCGGCGCCGCAAAGGTGGTCGAGACCCGCGGCCTCACCGGCAAGATCGGCATCACCGTGGCCGACGGCTCGCCGACCACGATTGCGCTGCTCAAGAAGGGAGCGATCCAGGGTATCTTCTTCCAGGAGGCGGTGGGCCAAGGCATCGATGGAACCCAACAGGTCTACAACGCACTGACGGGCGCGCCGGTGACCCAGGACCTGGCCTTGGTCATGCCTCTTGTTACGGCCGACAAGGTTGACAGTCCCGAGGCCAAGAAGGTCATCGCCCGCGTCTTTCCCCCGAGCAACTGACCGCCACTCAATGGACCCGCCGGGAGAGGCCGGCGGGTCCAGATCCCGAGCGAGGAATCCTGACCGTGGCCGAGCTGCCGTTCATCGATCCGCACCATCATCTCTGGGACCTGGAAGTTAACTACTATCCGTGGCTGACCGACGGGGTTAAGCCGTCGGCCTTCGGCGACTACGAAGCGATCCGCAAGAGCTATCGTCTCGACGACTATCTTGAGGACGCCAGGAACCAGAACCTCGTGAAATCGGTGCACCTGGACGTTGGGTTCGATCCCAGCGATCCGGTCGGGGAGACGCGCTGGCTGCAGGAGATCGCCAACAAGCGAGGCTTTCCGCATGGCATCGTCGGCTATGCCGACCTGTCCAAACCCGATGTCGGCGACCTCCTCGACCGGCACATGGAGTATCCGAACTTCAGGGGTATCCGGCAGTCGATGAATTATCATGCAGACCCCGCCAAGACCTATCAGGCGCGGCCAGAGGTCAGCCGGACGCCTGAATGGCGGCGCGGCTTCCGGGAACTGGCAACGCGCCGGCTAAGCTTCGACCTGCAGCTCTATTATCCGCAGATGGAAGAGTTTCTCCAGCTCGCGCGCGACTTTCCCGACGTCCAGATCATTCTCAATCACACCGGCATGCAGGTCGATGGCCCTGAGCGTTTCGAGGCCTGGAAAAAAGGCATGCACCGATTGGCGCAAGCGCCGAACGTCGCCTGCAAAATCTCCGGTCTCGGCATGGGCGACTGGTCCTGGACCACGGCGTCGATCCGCCCCTATGTCGAGGAGGCGATCGCGGCCTTTGGTGTCGGCCGCTCAATGTTCGCGACGAACTTCCCCGTCGACAAGCTGTTCTCGAGCTTCGACGCCATCGTGAACGCCTTCAAGGAGATCACGCAAGGCTACACACACGAGGAGCGGCTTGCATTGTTCCATGACAACGCCGCTCGCTACTACCGGCTCTAGACCATCCGCCGAGACAATTGAAACAGCAGGAGACTTTGACATGTTGCTGAAGGGCAAGGCCGTGGTGATTTCGGGTGCCGCGAGCCCCCGGGGAATTGGCCGCTCCACGGCAACGCTGATGGCGGAGCAAGGCGCGCGCATTGCTATTCTTGACCTCGATAAGGAACAAGCCCGAGACGCCGCCGCGTCGCTTGGACCCGAGCATATCGGCCTCGCCTGCAATGTCGCCGACCTCGATGCCTGCAAGAGAGCGGCGGCAGAAGTGACCGAAGCGTTCGGAAGGGTCGAGGTGTTGTGCAACATTGCCGGGATCACGCAGTCCGTAAAGACACTGGACATCGGCCCGGCGGACTGGGACCGCATCCTCGATGTCAATCTGCGCGGCGTGCTCTATCTCAGCCAGGCCTTCATCCCGCATATGCGTGAAAATGGCGGCGGCTCGATCATCTGCATGTCGTCGGTTTCAGCGCAACGCGGCGGCGGCATCTTCGGTGGCCCGCATTACTCAGCAGCCAAGGCGGGCGTTCTCGGGCTTGCCAAAGCCATGGCGCGCGAATTCGGTCCCGAAGGCATACGCGTCAACTGTGTCACACCGGGCCTGATCCAAACCGACATCACCGGCGATAGGCTGACCGACACCATGCGCTCCGACATCATCAAGGGCATCCCGCTCAGCCGGCTAGGCGACGCGCGCGACGTCGCTGGCGCATATCTCTTCCTGGCGTCGGATCTGGCCAGCTACATCACCGGCGCCGTGATCGACGTCAATGGTGGGATGCTGATCCATGGCTGAGGGGACAACGGAACTCGAGATGCCTCGCGCCGGCAGCAACGTCAGCCTTGCCGAACGAGCCTTTCGTATCCGGCGACATGCCGTACGAATGGGTCAAGTCCAGGGCCAAGGCTACGTCGGACAGGCGCTGGGTGTCGCCGACGTGCTTGCCGTCGCCTATTTCCATGCGCTTCGTTACCGCCCGGAGGACACGTTGTGGGAGGGACGCGACCGCTTCCTGCTGTCGATCGGACACTATGCGATAGCACTCTACGCAGCGCTGATCGAAGCGGGCGTGCTGCCGGAGGAAGAACTCGAGACCTATGGCAGCGACGATAGCCGCATGCCGATGTCCGGCATGGCGACATATACGCCCGGCATGGAGATCACCGGCGGCTCGCTCGGTCACGGCCTTGGCATTGCCGTTGGCATGTGCATGGGGCTGAGGCGTAAGCGGAGCGACAGTTTCGTCTACAATCTCTTGTCCGACGGCGAACTCGGTGAGGGCTCGACCTGGGAAGCCGCGATGTCGGCGGCCCACCACAAGCTCGACAATCTCATCGCCATCGTCGACTTCAACAACCAGCAGGCCGATGGCCCGTCCACTGCCATGCTGTCCTCCGAGCCGGTGACCGACAAGTTCGAGGCCTTCGGCTGGCACGCGCAGCGCGTTGACGGTAACGACATCGAGGCTCTCCGCGTTGCGTTCGACAACGCCCGGGGTCTCAAGGATCCGCGTCCGCGTATCATCGTCTGCGACACCCGCATGGCGAAGGGTGTGCCGTTCCTGGAGGCTCGCGACATCACGCATTTCATCCGCGTCGAGCCCTATGAGTGGGCTCTGGCGCTCGAGGCTCTGGAAAAGGGACGTCCGCAGTGAGGCTGTCAAAATTCGCGCCGCGCCACGCCGTCAACGCGGGTGAACGCAAGACCACCTCGGCGATGATCGCCTCGATCGCGCCCGATGGCGCTCCGACGCGCAACGCACCGTTCGGACACACACTTGCAAGGCTGGCCCATCAGCGGCCCGGGATCGTCGGGCTGACGGCGGATCTTGCCAAATACACCGACCTTCATGTCTTCGCGCAGGAGCATCCGGACCGCTTCTATCAAATGGGCATGGCGGAGCAGGCGCTGATGAGCGCTGCCGCCGGCCTGGCGCGGGAGGGATTCACGCCCTTCGCCACGACCTATGCCGTATTTGCCTCCCGACGTGCCTACGATTTCATCTGCATGGCGATTGCCGAGGAGAAGCTCGACGTCAAGATCGTCTGCGCCCTGCCGGGGCTTACCACCGGCTACGGCCCCAGCCACCAGGCGACGGAAGACATCGCGATCTTCCGCGGCATGCCTAACCTGACGATCATCGATCCTTGCGACGCGCTCGACATCGAACAGGCCACCGAGGCGATCGCGGACTACAAGGGCCCGGTCTACATGCGGCTGCTGCGCGGCAAGGTTCCCGTAGTGCTCGACGAGTACGACTACACGTTCGAGATCGGCAAGGCGCGGCTGTTGCGCGATGGGGCTGACGTGCTGTTCATTTCCAGCGGCCTAATGACCATGCGTGTGCTGGAGGCGGCAAAGGCTCTCGAAGCTGACCGTATCGGCTGCGCGGTGCTGCACGTGCCGACGATCAAGCCGCTCGACACAGAGGCAATACTTGCCGCTGCGCGCCAGCCCGGCAGGTTGGTGGTCGTGGCCGAGAACCACACGATCATAGGCGGGCTGGGTGAAGGCGTTGCCACCCTCCTTTTGCGAGACGGTGTGACTCCCACGTTTCGCCAGATCGCGCTGCCCGACAAATTCCTCGATGCCGGCGCGTTGCCGACACTTCATGATCGCTACGGGATCTCGACGTCCGAGATTGTGCGCCGCATTCGCGGATGGGTGAAATAGAACCGAGGGAACCGGGCTGCTTTTTCGTGAATTTCCGTGATGAAGCCGTAAATCTGCTTCACGATATCTCGTACGTGAATTGCTGTCACCGGAGCACCACGTTTAACGATGCTGGCGCATAGGGCCCTTAGGTCGTCCGGCGTAATTTCCGGCAGGAGCCGATTGCGCCAGACCGGAAGAAGCTCTCGCTCAAAGATGGCGCGCCGCGTGGCCCGCGTGCTGTCGGCCATTGGCGCGGCCGTGAGCCAATTCTCGCCGAATTCGCCAAAAGCGCTAGCGAGATTCCGTCACGTCCATATCTGCCCAGATGCACCGTCTCCCGGTGCCCATTGAGCCTGTAGTCCAGCCGAGACGGCATCGCGCTGTGACATACATACCGTCACGGTCCACGACTTTGTAGATTTTCTCTTTTGGTTTTCAAAGGGCGGCGTCCGTCAGCATACCCATTGCTCCCAGAAAAGTACCGTCAGTACAACAGCACAGCTGACATTAAGTGGAAACCGGGGAAGTAGTAGACGGCACCGCAAAGCAGTTGACCCATACCTCGCGGCCAAATCGTGCTGGAAGAAATCTGCCACAATAGCAGAGGTCAGATCGCCGCAACCGTGATTTGCGGCAGCGCCGTTTTTACGGAAGCTCGTCAGCTTGTCGAAAGGTGGCGGCTATAGGTTGAGGACATGGATAGCAACGCGGCCCTCGCCGTCCGCCAACGAAATTGATGATTAAAGCCGGAGTACCTGATGGTCGCAGCAATTGGAAGTGGATCTGGCAGCATGGGTTTTTCCTTGGCCCGTACGGGGGGGCATGGACATTCGAGTGGACAAACGCCCCACGCGCCCGGCGGACCTTCTGATCATAGCAGGCCGGATCAAAGCAGGCCGCCTGCGTACAACAGGCCTGTTAACGGTCGCGATCGGGCGGATATCCCGAACAATTCTAGCGGCGGCTTGCAATCTGTGGCTGAACAAGAAGCCTTCGAGCAGGTTCTCTGTGCCGTTGCGCAAACCATCATGATGGATGTCATGGCTGATTCCGAGGACGCTATGGCAGAAACGGAAGAAGAGGATGCCTGACGTTGGATGGTCCTCGTCAGGATGTGGTGTGCCGTCAATGAAGGCACAATTCGAACTGAAAGGGAAACTATATGGCTAATCCTATTCAAGCCTTTACCAACACCTTTGGTACAGCCGCTGCGACGCTTGGAACGACTGCTGCCAGAGGCGCTGGAGCTGTTGCCTTCCAGGCCCAGATTGCGGATCTAGCGGCGGTTAGCGCAGAGGCTACGGCTAGGAGTATGGAGCTGCGCACTGTTTCGATGCAGCTCCAGACAGTCAAGAAGGCGGCCGACGAACGCGTTAACTAATGTCTGAAGCGCGGCTCAGGTAGCCTCGATCGCGTCCAGGTGGCGCGATGTGGAATCGAAATGAGCCGCACGGCAATTGCCGTGCGGCTTCTCTCCTTTTTGGGAAGATCATCATTGAATGACGCCGTTTCCCTTCATTTCGAAGTTCTGTCAGGTCTCTATTGCGGACTGACCGGCGAGCTGGCTCCAGAAGCCAGCTTAATCGGCAGCGGCCTCGATGCCGATATAATCTTCGTCGAGCAAGGACTCGCGCCGCATCATCTTCGTATCAATGTTGTTGAAGATTCGATCGAGCTCGATGCCCTGGCAGACGGAGTTAGCGTGGAGGGCAACGGGAATGTGGCCGCAGGCCAGCGTGTTGTGGTTGCTCTTCCTGTCGTTGTTCAAATAGGCGCCATGTCCATTCTCTGGTCGGCAAAGGGTGCAGCGCCAGCTGTGTCGAACGCTCCACCACGGCTATCGATCCCAGTGCTAGCCTTCGTGCTACTCGGTTCCGTCGGGATTGGCGCGCTCTCAGCCATTTTCTCCTACTACGACAGCGCCGGTGGATCGGGCACCAATTTGTCTAGTGCCAAACTTGAATCCAAGCTGACCAACGACCGTGCTGATAATCAGAACACCGAGGCCGCGGCCAAAGATTTGCAAAACGAAGTTGCCAGAGCGGGCCTGCTCAACATCAAGATCGGCTCCGAAAACGGTGTTGTGACTGCTGAAGGTACCGTCACGTCTGCATCGGCCACCAGTTGGCAGAAGGTTCAGCAGTGGTTTGATCATCGCACGAAGGGCGCACTGACTCTGGTCAATGGAGTTGTCATCAACGAGGACAAAGGGCCGTCCGCAATCGCGGTTGAAGCGGTTTGGCGTGGGTCTTCGCCGTATGTTGTCATTGGTGGCGAGAAGTATTTCGTCGGCGCCCTTTTGGACAATGGATGGACGGTCGATCGGATCGAGGACGGCCGCGTGCTGCTGAGCCGAAATGGCCGCCTTGCTTCTCTCCCGTATTAAAGGCTCCCGGCGGCAGGCCACGTTCACGAGAACTCCCATGGTCAAGCAGCCCCACCTATCCTGTTGCGCTCGATTTCATAAGTTGCGTGAAGGTGGCGTCCTGCGGAACGAGTTGCGGCGGATGGTCATGTTGCGGCAGAGCCGCAACCAGCCTTCTCAAAGGCTTGCCCATGGCGAACCTGCGTCAACCGCGACGCTGCATTGCAACCAACGAGCGTCTCCCAAAGCCGGTGATGTCGTGCCGAGCCACAAGCAAGAGCGCAAATTCCCCACCCCGTCCGACAAGGAGTTTGAATACGAGCAGAGCGCACGAGACTTGCCCCTGCTGTGTCTCGTTGACCACGCTAGTTTTCGGGATATCTGCCTACGGCGGCTCCGCGCTTATCCGCTTAACTGGCAAGCTTTCGGTCAAGCACTGGCGGCCCTGAACAGACCGGATCCACCCTGCCGCCATCCATTTTCGCGCCTGTCTCCCGGCCTCAAACTTAGCCATGCGCTGGTGGGTCTTCGAAATCTGCGTAGCAGCAGAGCAACTCTCAAACCATCACAAAGGGGCCTCCATGGCCAACATCCTGCGTAACTTCATCGAGCGCGCGCCGGCCAACCCGGACTTAATGGTCGCGTTGATGCTGCTTCTGGCCATAGCTATGATGGTCATGCCAGTACCGATCGCTGTAATTGACGCGCTGATCGGATTCAATATGGGTTTAGCCATCCTGCTGCTGATGGTCGCCCTGCATATCAGCACGCCGCTTGATTTTTCCTCCTTGCCCGGCGTCATTTTGATTTCCACGGTGTTCCGTCTGGCGCTCACCATCGCAACAACCCGACTGATCCTGGCCGAGGGGGAGGCAGGCAGCATCATCCACACGTTCGGCGATTTCGTGATCGCGGGTAATATCGTCGTAGGTATTGTCATATTTCTGGTCGTGACCATGGTGCAATTCATGGTCCTTGCGAAGGGCGCCGAACGCGTAGCAGAAGTGGCGGCGCGCTTCACGCTTGATGCGCTGCCGGGCAAGCAAATGGCGGTCGACGCGGAGTTGCGGAACGGCCACATCGATGGCAACGAATCTCGCAAGCGTCGCGCCGCATTGGAGAAGGAGAGCCGACTTTACGGCGCGATGGATGGTGCGATGAAGTTCGTGAAGGGCGACGCCATCGCCGGGTTGGTCGTTATCTTCATCAACATGCTGGGTGGGATTTCGATCGGCGTGCTTTCGAAGGGAATGCCCTTCGCCGAGGTGTTGCGTCACTATACTCTGCTGACCATCGGTGATGCGCTCATCTCGCAGATTCCGGCCCTGCTGCTCTCAATTACCGCGGCCACCATCGTCACTCGCGTAACCGGAGCTGAGAGCCTCAACCTTGGGACCGACATCGTCGATCAACTCACGGCCAGTAGGCGAGCATTGCGGTTGGCGGCCTCTGTCTTGATTGCAATGGGGTTCGTTCCTGGCTTCCCCCTGCCGGTCTTTCTCGCCTTGGCCGCAATCTTCGCCGCGGCAAGCATGGTCAAGGGTGATGTGCTGGGCGCCAGCAGCGCCGATGGTACAACGGCAGCGTCAGGGGAGTCCGCAAACCAAACCCCGCCTGCCCAAGCCGGTCCGATCGCCTTATTCCTTTCGCCGAACCTTATGCATGCGATCGACCAAGCCGAATTGCAACAGCACATTGCAGGTGTGTCGCAACTGGTTTCAGTCGATCTCGGCATCGTTGTTCCCAGCATTCCTGCCTCGATCGATCAACAGCTGCCCGAGTCCCAATTCAGAACAGATATCGAGGGCGTCCCAGTCGAACAAGGTTTGATTGATCCCACACAGCTGAAGCTCAAAGATGATGTGGCGAAAATAGAATCGAGCAACATCCCGTTTCGGCATGATTCAGAAACGGACACAATCTGGATCGAAAAAAGCCATTTGGCGGGTCTCAAAGCTGCCGGTATCGCGCATTACTCGCCTAGCGAACTCCTCGCGTTGCGTGTCCAGGCTATGTTGACTCGCTACGCACCTCGCTTGGTCGGCATCCAAGAGACGAGCCAGTTGCTGGGCCGGATGGAGCAAGAATATGCCGATCTGGTGAAGGAGGTGCTGCGCACGACACCGATCCCACGGATTGCAGATGTGCTGCGCCGCCTGCTGAATGAAGGTATCCCGATCCGCAATACTCGCCTCATTTTGGAGGCATTGGCCGAATGGAGCGAACGTGAGCAAAACGTCGCCCTTCTCACGGAGTACGTCCGTTCTGCCATGAAGCGGCAGATCTGCCATCGCTATGCCAACGGACACGGTGTCCTGCCCGCCTTAATCATAGATCGTGAGACCGAGGATGTGGTACGCAACGCGGCTCGGGATTCGGCCGCTGGTCCCTCCCTCTTGCTTGAGGATCAGCAAAGCGAAGCTCTGCTATCACAGATGCGTCAGATCATTTCCGGCGCAACGCCGGATCAAGCCCGTCCTGTCGTATTGACTTCGATGGATGTTCGACGCTTCGTCCGCGGCTTTCTCACCCGAAATGGGATCGATCTTGCTGTACTGTCCTATCAGGACCTCGCCTCAGACTTCACGATTCAGCCCGCCGGATCGGTCAGGATCCGCCTGGAACCAAAAGTGGGACGCCAGGAGAACCGCGCAATATCCGCTTTGCCATCTAAGATAGGTGATAACCAACTATGAGTTCACATGAGCATGTCGCTTCACCGTTACTTTCGTTTCATCTGAAACCTGTTCTCTTCGCAGCATTCGCCGTCCTGCCTCTTGCCGGTTGCGCTAGTTGGAATAAGCCAGCTCTTTCAGTAAAGGAGACGTCGCCCTCGGACTTGCTCGGCGCCAATCACATCGATCCGGCTATGCGCGAACGCATTTTGCGCGAAGTCGGTCAGGATTCTCAAGAGCGAGCTTTGCGAGATGAGCTGAGGCAACATCCAGGCAATGTTGATATGGCAATCCGTCTTACGAAGGTTTTGGTGGCGCAGAAACGCCTTGATGACGCCGTTGGGGTCCTCGACAGCGTCCTGGTTGCAGTTCCAGGCGACTTGCGCGCGTTGAATGCGAAGGGAGCTGTCTTGGACATTCAAGGCAGGCATGACGCGGCACAAGCGTTATATCGGCAGGCCCTCCAAACAGAGCCAGAAAATCAGATGTTGCTCCACAATCTTAACCTGTCGGTTGCGCTTAGCGGCAAGCCCGAACGGAATGCGTTGGTTCCGTCGCAATAGCTGCCACTGGACTTGCATGGCTTGTCAGAAGTGGCCGCAGATCGGGCGCTATGTACGAGCACGCGTCAGGACCGTTTGGGGCGCTGATGTTGAAGGGACTGCGTAAGCTCTTCCAAGTCACCAGATGTAGCGTCTCCGGCAGAGCACCAGTTGTAGGCGCTGTCGCATTATCTGAGATTACCTGACCCGTACCTCGCACGATCCGGCTCGCCGCCGCGACCGGTTCGCTGCCTGGCCGCATCGGAAAGTCGCCAATGGCATGTTCCGCCGGCACGGCGAGCAGGGGGGCGGGATGAGCTCGGCCCGAGGTCGAAGAGGCGGTCTCGCGTCCCAAACACGCTTTGCCCTCCCGCTGCAGCCGGTCGAGGCCTCGCTTAGGCTCATTGGGTTATGGCGGCTGGACTTCGGCAACTCGGTTGTCGCGAAACGTAGTTTGCTGGCGTCGGGCATCGCTCTCCAACTACACCCCATGACCGACAGCCTGCGTTGACTGATGCTTCGCCTCAGTAAGGGAATGGCGTGCATGACTGCTAGATCCGGCGACCAACAAGGACTTGCAGAACGCGGGGGTGAGCTTACCACGGTGGATCACGATGTTCTCGTGACCGATCTTGGCGCGGGCGTCCTGCCACTGCCGATTATGGCCGCGCTGCTCATTCGACTTGACGTGGCAAGCGGCGAAATCGGCTTCTTCCAGTGTTGCCAACTCCCCTGCATGTACCGGCCGCTTCGTATGGAGGTGCACCCACATGGGACCCGGCATGACGCCGTTGCGCAGCGCCTTCGGCTGCAGCCTGATCTCAAACAGCGCCCCCGGCTCGCCCTTCAACGCGCGTGGCAGATCCGCGGGCGTCAACTCCCTGGCCTCCAGCAAGTGTTCAAGGTGCTTCTGGGAGGGAAAGGCGTAGGTCTTCATACACTCGATCTTGGCGATGGCCCTTGTCTCGCTCAAAGCCTTAGCCAGTCCCCTCGCCTCGGACAATATCACCTTGAGCCGGACGGTTTTGTCGTGCACTTCGACCACTTGCGCAGGCGAGAGCAGGACGCGTCGCCGAGGATCCTCCAACGCGACCAGACAGGCCTGCATCTCAGTGGTCTGTGCCTGGAGGCGCGCGATTACAGTTTCGACGGCGTGGTCGGCGTCTTCGGGTTTCAGCTGGCGCGCCTGAGAGACGGTCCTTTGCTGACCAGCCGTATCGAACTGCAAAAGTTCGTCCAGCCGCGTGAGTAGCGGCCTAAGGGTCTCCGTCGAGGCTGGGGCCGGGGTCTGCCAGATCGCCAAGTGTGCCGCCGCCGATGACGCGCTCGCATGCGCCTCTCTCGCGCTCACAAGTTTCTTCGTACCTCGATCCGAACGCATGAGAACCTTGGTTGCTGGCGCGGAGTCGCTGACGGTCGCAACGACTTGCGGTTCCGGCCGCGGCGCGGCCGAACTCCCACCACCGGCAGCCAGCTTGCCCTTGCTTTTCCTCTGCCGGCTGCGCGCCGCGGTGACTTCGGCCACTGCAGCCTCGCTGGCAGTTTCGGCCAGTATTGTAGCGCCCGCGGCAGCTGTCCGTGCAGTGATGGGCGGCGACTGCGTCTGCAGCGTCAGAGTTCCTTGGGGCACGGCAGCCGTGCCAGCCTGGTCGGCCGATATCGCAGCGCTGGCGATGGCCGGCGATAAATTGCGTGCTGGCTCTGGCTGCAGATCCAGGAGCCGCATGACCTCGTCGGCGGTGATCCATGCGCCGTCTACGATTTGCCCAAGCAGTTCCAACGGGAGGCGGCCACCTGTTCCATGGTCGCTTAGCTTGGCGAGCATGGAGTACGACGTCGACGCAAATTCCGAAAGCCGCTCCATGACTCCTTCCAAAACGGCGCGGTGTTGTGCGTCGAGGGGACGCCCTTGATTGGTCATCACAGCATCTTTCGTCGAGACGAATGCCGGAAAAACATCGGCGATGAAGCCGTCCAACAGAGTCACCTGCTCGTAGAGGATGTCCCTGACGGGTGGTTCGAACGTGCTCGTCTGCGGCTCAATCTTGAGCTGCGCGAGAGCGGTCCGGGATTGCAGCTGCATGACCTTCGTAGCCATTAGCCAGCCGGTGCGCAGGCGCAGCGCGGCTTCTTCGCCCCGCCGCATTTCGACCGTTGAACTTGGTAAGTTGGAAGCCGCGGCGCACAGGGACCGCGCCCATTCGCCGCGCTGTACCTTCTTGTCCCACCACTCCATGCACGCGACATAATGTTTAGCCACACTGGAAACCGATCGGATCACCTGGTCGGGGGAGGCATTGGATCGGTACATCTCGCGGAGGATGCGGTCGGCAGCCTGCCTGCCCCGTTCTGACTTCTCGATAATTGTTTTGGCTACACGATCACAATGGTCCACTCGATCGATCGCGTGGTCGCGGATTTGACGCACCTGATCGTCGGGCAGAATGCGATGCGCTACCGGGCCGGGTAGGCTTGTGTAGTGGTCCAGAACATTTGCACTCGCATTGATGACCCGATCGAATTGGTCTTGCAGCTCGTCCATCGATCGTATGTTTTGCAGGCCGCTTTTTTGGCGAACGTCTAGTTCCTCAAGCAGGCCGAGCATCCGTTGCTTTGCGTCGGCTTTCTCTTCCTCTGTCCAGGGAGTGGGTATTGCCTCACTTGAAGTTGACGGCGGGCCCGCGATCGGCGTCGTGCTGTCAGCCTCCGACAAAGAAGGAACGCCGCGCCGCCGCGTAGCGGCTGCACGCGGCGCGGCAGCCGGGATCCGATGTGCGCCAACGGATGGGCCGGAAGATCGACCACCAAGGTCGTCATCAGCACCGTGCGCAATGCCAGCCGAGAGCAAACCTCTACCTTCAGGCTCAGAGCGCATCCGATCCACGACGGAACTGAACGACCGGCTGCCCTCCGCCGCCGCCCGACTCGATGGGGAGCGCGAACTGCCCGGTTCGGCGGCATCATCGGCGATGCGTGATCTGTCAAGTCGGCCAATGCCCGTCATATTTCATCTCCGATGAAGGCTTAGAATGCGCTGTCTATGCTGTTGGAGCGGATGTCGCTTAGCCGTAGCGCATCGTAGCGCGGGGATATAAGCGTACCCAGATGGGCATAGGGCATGGGGTCCTCGAGCAGCTGCATGTTTTCTCGTCAATCGGCACGGGCAGCCCCACGCGCAGCGGCGTCGTTACAATTGACCGCGGCAGTACAACACGCACGCGATTGATTCACGCCGCACTCGCTGTTTTCAGGTTTTGCAAAAATTCAGTCGAGGTCCGCTCGAGCTTCCATTCACCGGCACCATTTTCACCAAAGTATAGCTACAGCTGAAACCTTCTAGATGGGTCCGTCGTAAGGGCTTTTGGCTTCCTGCATTGAATGCTCTGACGTTCGCACCGATTGCGTTTCGTGATTGTCGCCAAATGCCACCGACGAGTCAGCAATTCGACGACTCCCTGGTCGTTGAGCGTCACGGCGAGAGTGCGTTGCGGCGCTCGAAATCATCACGGCTTTGCTTGCTGCGGATCTTTGCGCGGGAAGCCTATGCGCTCATCCGTCCAACCCACGTTCATTATGATTCAATCGTTCAGGGACACATTCGGCATGACATCGCTTGTCGCTGGCGGGATCCAGTATCTATCCATTGAGCGCTTCAGCGATGCGTCCAACTCGGCGGCTGTCCGGAGCGAGGGCATTTGCGCCTCGTTGATCCAGCCGAAGCCGAGGTAATGGAAGTGGTCCGCCGGCGCCGTGATCCGGCTCTTGTCCAATTCTCCAACGAAGTCCGCCGCCCAATCGTGGATTGTATAAGCTTCAAGTTTATCCTTCATCGGCTGCCAGCGTTGGATGCGCTCTTCGCAGGGCATCTTGGCCGCTCTGGAAATCGCGGACGCGATCTCGTCGGGGCGGGTCGGATCCACCAGCAAAGCCTCATTGTTGTTGAAGTCCTCGGCCGCACCTGCAAACTGGGACAAGACCAAAACGCCCGGATCTTTCGGATCTTGCGCAGCGACATATTCCTTCGCTACCAAATTCATGCCGTCTCGTAAGGGTGTCACCACGCAGACGCGCGCGGCGCGGTAAAGACCCGCGAGTCGAGCCTGGCTGAAAGCGTCATTCTCATAGAGGATCGGGCTCCACTCGTCGGTGCCATGCTCGACATTGACCCGGCTGACCAAGCTGTCAACATTGCGCTTGTACGCTTGATACTCTTCAATTTCGGTGCGTGAAGGTATGGCGATTTGCAAGAGCGAAATGCTGCGCGGCTCGGCTGCGAACACCTGATCGAAAGCTTTGATCCGGTTGTCGATACCCTTGCTGTAATCGAGCCGATCGACGCCAATTGCAAGCTTCGCGCCCCCGAGTTTCTTTTGCACGGAGGAGATATATTCCTCCTGATTAGCAAGCGATTCCGCCGCATATTCTGCAAACTGCTTCGGATCGATACCGATCGGAAACTTTTGGCAGCGCGTCCGCCCGCGCTCCGAAATCACGATGCCATCCTTGCTTTCTAGGCCAAGATGAGAACGGAGGCATGCAAGGAAGTTATTCACGTCCCTGTTGGTCTGAAAGCCGAGCAAGCCATAGTCGAGCATCGATTTCATGAGTTCACGATGATTGGGTACTTGCTCGATGGTATCGGGTGCCGGCCACGGCGTATGTAGGAAAAAGCCGATCGGCCGGTCCACGCCGAGTCTGTGGAGGTCATCGGCGAGCGGAAGAAAGTGATAATCATGCACCCAGAATGCGTCTCGATCCCTCAAGTCGAACGCCGCGCGCGCCATAAAGGCATTGATCTCGCGATAGCTGTCGTAATGTTGCGGCGAGCTCGAAATTCGGTCGGGCAAGGAGTGAAACGCCGGCCACAATGTCGAATTCGCAAAACCTGCATAGAAGCCAGGATAGTGTGCGCTCGGCAGATCAAGCCTCGATATATGTCCCTCGCCATATGACTCGAGTTGCACACTCGCTGCAGCGTCCTCGCTCACCTTGCCTGAGGAGCCCAGCCAGACGGCACCTGAACGCGCCACGATGGGCTCGAGCGCTGCGGCAAGGCCGCCCGTCTTCGGTTGGCCTGGGTCGGCGGCTGCAACGCGGTTTGAAATGACGACAAGCTTTGATTGCTGCCCTGCCTCGCAGAGATCATCCTTCTGGTGGGCAGAACCAATCCGATGGGAAAGATCTGAAGGAGATTGTTGCATCCAAGACTGCGCTGCCTCGCGCAGGTGCTGGTCGAAGGCTGCGTGTTGCATGGGTTGCCGTGCCGTGCGTGACGTACCGGCGGGCCTTGAGTCTGCCACCAAAGCAGTGATTCTATCCATTTTACATTTCCGTCCAGATCTCCATTCGATGCGGTTTGGGATCGCAGCCGCTAAGCCGCAGGCTTCTCCATTGCTCACCTTAAGCGGCCGAGCTTTCGAGAAGCTGACGAGACTAAAAGCAGTTAGTCGCCGCGCTCAGTGGCACCTGATGGCGACTTGTGGCCGAGCACCCCAACTAGGTAGTGGGGCTCACGCCCTTGATCGCACGGAGCTGGCCTCCCCTTCTCACCGGATGCCTGTGCAGGGCGCTTCGGCTGAATTCATTCAGCCGAAGCGCGGCAAGCGATTGCGTGACAGCCGCTACCCAGCAATCAGGTACTGCGTGCTTTTGGAGGACCTGTCAGCCAGTTATAAACCGACGTCAGCGGCAGTCTATCTTTTGGACCATCGCACCTGGCTTTTGAGTTGGCTCGGTCCGGCACTGACCCAAGGGAGGGGCTTGGGGCGTCTGAGCCGATGCCGGACCGAACCGTATCAGGCGACGCGGGGTTATCTCGTCGCACATTGCAGCAACAGGTGCCACTTATGGCTTCATATTTCCTATCCGACTTTCTGTGAAATTTATTGTTTTGATCTGATGCATTGATGCCTTGGATGGACCCAGTGCCCCGCATTGAGCAGAATTGCGGGCTCGCAGATCAGCCGCGGGGACCTGCATCAGTATGTGAGCGCCGTCAGCGGCCAGCGCATCTGCTGTTTTGTTGACCATACGCTTGCCGACGATTGGCGACACGATGAAATAGTTCGGGTCGTCCACCGCCGATGCCGTGGACAACGGATCGACCGTTTCCAAACTTACAGATTAATGAAATTCGGCCTTGGAAAATGTCCAGAAGTGTCAATATAAATATTGACGAGTTGGCATTTTTTGTATATATAAACATTTACGCTATGTCGTTATATGTCAATATATAGGTTTACCATGAGCGTTAAGCAGGCAGTTCGCGAGCAGTACCAAGCCATTGTAGATACCCTTCAGGGCAGCAACATCGAGACACCAGCTGAAGGCTGGATTCGAACCGTGCGCAAGGCCCTTGGCATGTCCGGCGCGCAGCTTGCAAAAAGGTTGGGCGTCACGCGCGCCCGGGTGGCACAGGCAGAGAAAGCCGAACTCGACGGCGGCGTAACCCTGAAATCCATGCAGGCCGCAGCTGAAGCCATGGGTTGCCGGTTCGTCTACGCTTTCGTGCCGCCTGGCCCCATCGAGAATGTAATCATTGGCCATGCCCGAAAAAAGGCGCAGGCGATTACCAACACAGCGGGCAAGCACATGGCGCTTGAGGGTCAGGCCGTATCCGACAGCCGGACGCGGCAGGAAGTTTCTCGCCTCATGAGCGAGTTGATCTACGAAATGGCTCCCGACTTCTGGGAGGACAAGTGACGATTAAGCTCGAATATCCCGAGGGCGCTACGCCCCTCGATCCTAATGAACTCAGTGGGCTTAAATTCAAGCACATCACCACGCAGGGCGAGCTTGACGAGCTTGAGCAGGCCAACATCGCTTCCGGGCTGCGCTGGCTTGCCCGCACGCGTCGCAAGGATATCTTCTCGGACGATTTTGCAATCGAGCTTCACCGGCGGCTCTTTGGCGACGTGTGGGACTGGGCAGGAGCGTTTCGGAAGACCGGGAAAAACATCGGCGTTGATCCAACCCAGATTGGAGTGCAGCTACGCGGCTTGATGGATGACGCCCAATATTGGGCGGCCAACCGCACCTATGCGGCGACCGAGGCCGCCGTGCGCCTACATCATAAGCTGGTCTTCATTCACCCGTTTGCCAACGGCAACGGGCGTCACGCGCGTATCATGGCCGATGTCGTCCTCGACAAGGTATACGGCGCCGGCCCAATCGACCGGACAGCAGGCGCAGACCTTCAAAAAATCAACGAGAGGCGCATCACATATATCGCGGCTCTGAAGGCGGCGGATGCTCATGACATCGGGCCGCTGCTGGCGTTCATAGGTCCTCGAACCGATGTGTCGGAAAAAGCCGACAGAGCCACCCGATTCGCCGGCTCGGCGACGCGCCGGCAAATTGTTCGATGAATCGAAAAATCGACGGTCTATCGGCTCATGCCGGCGAAGCGCGCCGGCACCTGCCCATGTTCGAGGCTCTTTGTCGTGATCAGGTTGTCGACAGCTTCCCCATTTAACAAAACAGACAGGGTTGGTCGCACAGGAAGAACATCGGCTGCCGATGCTCACGGTGCATGCCTGCCGAGGTCTGTTAAAGGGTAGTTTGTTCCTGATTTCCGGCACGTCAAATCCAGCCCAGCCTCGAAGGCCTATTTTTTGAAGGGAGGGACGGATGGATTTCGCCTCGACGAAGTGGGAGCAGGTAAAGTCGGACAGCGCGGGCCGGCAAGCGGGTTCACCCGCGGTGCCGTCCGCAGATGCGACGACCTTTGAGCGGCAGCTGAGCGAGATCGCCAATTCACGTGGCGGCAGAGCAATGCCGGCGGCCTCGACGTTGCAGCCGGTCCAGTCAGCTGGGGTTTTGATAGGGCACAGCAAGGAGCCTCTTTATTCCGAGGACGCTCGCCTTATTTCGGGGCTTGAGAACGCGCTCCCCAAGGGCAAGGCCGCCAATGCCACCGCCAACGGCTATGTATACTCTCTTCGCAGCTTCAGCCGCTGGCTCTTCGCAAATAAAAAAGATCCGATTGCTGCTCGGCTCGACGACCAGTCGCTGACCGATGATGCGCGTGAGGCCATCGAAAAGGGTCATCACAGACGACTCCTTCCGGCAATAGACTATCTGCGGACCTTCCAGTCGACGGGCAAGGTGCCGATCACAAGCCGGACTGATCTAATTCCTCACCCCCAGGACGTGGCTCTCATCGAAGAGTACAAAAACGAACCAGCGACAGTGACCAGCAGGGGGTATGCAGCTGTTCTTCGCAATTTCAGTGACTACCTGCGTGAGAACAACAAGCCGGGCATTGCTGGTCGGCTTTCTGGCACGTCTTTGGACGGCGATGTCAAGAGCTATAGGAAGGACGCTGGCGGTAGTCGGAATATCGGTCCCGCACTGGCTGATCTGCGAAAATCGCAGGCAGGCGCTAAAGCGATGGGGCTCGAGCGCGGCGCCGCTGCGCAGCACAGCGCGTTCTGGGGGACGGGCAGGTTGCCAGAGGAGCTGCTGGCTCCTGTAGAAAGCTACGATCAGGATTTGCTTTGGGAGATGATGGACAAACCCGCCCCGTCGTCATCTCTTGAGCCAGCCGCACGCCATGACCAGTCATCGGATCCACGAGAGTCCATTCGTCACTTGAACTGGGGCTACGACCACCAGCAGTTCCCGGACAAGCCGATAAGTGCATTTGCCAGCAGCAACCTTTTGCCAAGCGGGGAAGTCGTCATCAACGATGAGCGTGTCGCCAATTCAGGTGGAGGTGGCGCAATGCCGGCGGCTTCGACACTGGAGCCGGCTCAGTCAGCTGGAGTTTTGATAGGGCGGAGCAAGGAGCCTCTTTATTCCGAGGATGCTCGCCTTATTTCGGGACTTGAGAAGGCCCTCCGCGACAGCAATGCCGCCAACACCGCCAAGGCCTATGTACATTCTCTTCGCAGTTTCGGGCGCTGGCTCTTTGC
>NZ_JBWLUX010000020.1:0-119406 GCF_057784315.1 Mesorhizobium sp. CNPSo 4684
ACCTGGTGGTTATGGCGGAGCGGCTGCACCCGATCCCATTCCGAACTCGGCCGTGAAACGCTCCAGCGCTGATGGTACTTCGTCTCAAGACGCGGGAGAGTAGGTCGCTGCCAGGTCTGCCAAACGCACGTTGAACTCTCGATCCAAATTGGATGTGAGTGGAATCTTCTCACTACGATTATGTTGATGCATGTCGTTATCCCAAAACCGCTCAACACCTTTGGGCGACATGCATTGAGGCCCGCCAACGGGACGACGGGCCGCGAAAGCGGCCCTTTCATTTGGCGGCTCTTCTAATCCAGTAAGCTTCGGCTTACCTCTAAGGTTGACGCGGGGTGGAGCAGCCCGGTAGCTCGTCAGGCTCATAACCTGAAGGTCACAGGTTCAAATCCTGTCCCCGCAACCAAATCAAAAAGCCCGCCCCGTGCGGGCTTTTTTGTATGCGGCAGCCGGCTCGGCCTGCTCGAGCCTTTCGGCAACATTCCGCCCGCCGAGGCCGACGATATTACGCCATGCTCGACGAGGCGCGCATGGGAGCCTAACCCAACCCTCGGAGCCGCCGGCGAGCCCGAAGCGGTTCAGTGCACGGCGATGCTCACATGCGGATGCTTGCGGTTGTAATTGCGAGGGGAAGCGCCCGCTTCGGCGACAGTGTCGTAGACCCGCAAATAGTCCCTGGCATTTTGATCCGTGAAGCAGCCAGTTTCCGTCAGTCATAGCAGGAGACCTATTCAATGCCGCTCGAGTGCATAAATCCCCACGATCTGCCCGTTCCAGAAATGTACAGCCAGGTCGTCGTCGCAACAGGAAGCAAGCTGGTGTTCGTCTCAGGCCAGCAGCCGGAAGACATACACGGCAAGCTCGTTGGCCATGGTGATTTCGCAGCCCAGGCGCGCCTGGCATTCGGGAATCTTGGCCGTGCGCTTGCTGCCGCCGGCGCTCGGCCCGAGGAAGTCTGCAAGATCACAATTTACATCGTCGACTACAAACGTGACGAACACGTGCCGATCATTGAACAGGCCCAGATCGAGCTGTTCGGGGATCACAAGCCAGCAAACGTCGTGGTCGGGATAGCTGTGATGTCTCCCGGCTACCTGATAGAGATCGATGCGATCGCGGTCGTCGGCTAAGCAAGGACGAGCCAAGCCGCCAACCGATCCCGGAACCCTGATTTCTCGACCGAGATCGGGTCGGTCTACTCTCTCGATGAAATTTGGTGCGATCAGCGAGATCTGCCGGCCCAGCCAGCTGATATCGGAGGGTCAGGTACTCAGGTCGTCGGGCCAAGCGGCTGCAAACTTCGGCGATAGCGACCGGGAGCCTGGCCGATCAGCCGGGTGAAAGCCTGCGAGAACGAAGGCGCCGATTCATAGCCGACCGCTCGTCCGATCTCGTCAATAGTGCGATTGGTTTCCCTGAACGCCTTGGCTGCGAGATTCATCCGCCATCGCGCGACAAGGCCAGCGATGGCTCTCCAATCAGTCGCGCAAACCGCCGCGCGAACGTGGCCCGTGATTGGCTGGCAAGGCAGGCAATTCAAGGCGAGCGAGCGGCATGGCATCTGCCGGATCATCTCATACGTGCTTGCGGCCGCCTGTCTCGCGGAACCAGCTGTCGGGGTAGGGGTACCACCAGTCCTGGATTGCCGGCTTGTGGTCGATGATGACCATCTTGGAGCGGCGGAAAGCGTCGAGCCCCTGGCGGCCGAGCTCGCGGCCAAGGCCTGAGGCCTTCCAACCGCCGAAGGGCAACGCGTCATTGTCGATCAGCGGATTGTTGACCCAGACCATGCCGGCTTCGAGCCGCTCGGCCGCTTCATGTGCCTCGGCAAGATCGGTGGTGAAGACCGAGGCGCCGAGGCCGAACGGGCTGTCATTGGCAAGCCGGATCGCCTCGTCGAAATCCTTGACGCGGCAGATCGCGGCGACCGGCCCGAAACACTCTTCGCGTACGATCGCCATATCGGGAGTGACGCCGGTCAGGATCGTTGGTTCGTAGAACCAGCCGGTGTTGTGCGCCGGCGGGATACGGCCGCCAGTGACGGCCCTGGCGCCGCGCGCAATGGCGTCGTCGACCAGCCGCATCACTTTTGCCCTCGCGGCCTCGCTGACCAGTGGACCGATCTCGGTTTTGTCCATGCCATTGCCGATGCGCAGGGCACGCGTCTTCTCGGCGAACAGTTCGACAAAGCGGTCATGCACCGAATCGACGACGAAGAAGCGCTCGGCCGACGTGCAGACCTGGCCGGTGAGGTGGAAAGCGGCGGTGACGCTGCCGGCGGCCGCTACCTCCAGCGGGGCGTGCTGGCTGATGATTAGTGGATCGCTGCCGCCGGCCTCGATGACGCAAGGCTTCATGCGGCCGGCGCAGGCGACCGCCACGGCCTTGCCGGCGGCGACCGAGCCGGTGAAGGCCACCGCATGGGTGCGGTCGGAGGCGATCAGCACCTGGGCGGTGGCGGCTGCGCCGGGCAGGCAGGAGACAAGGCCCTCCGGCAGCGAACGGAACACGGTCATGTAGTCGAGCGTCGACAGCGTCGTCGCCTCGGCCGGCTTGATGACGCAGGCATTGCCGGCGGCAAGCGAAGCCGCCACTGTCCAGCACATCAGCAGGATCGGGAAATTGTAGGGCATGATGTGGACGGAGACGCCGTAGGGCTCGTAGCGTGCATACTGGAACGAGCCGGCCTGCGTCGTGCCGGCCACCTTACCGGCATCATCACGCGCCATCTCGGCATAGTAGCGGAAGATCGGCGCACAATTGGCGATCTCGCCGATCGCCTCCGGATAAGGCTTGCCCATTTCGCGCACCATCAGTTCGGCGCATCGGGTGAAGTCGGCCGCCTCGATGGCATTGGCGACCGCATGCAGGTGTTTTGCCCGGCTCTTGGCGTCGAGTTTTTTCCAGGCGGCCTGCGCTGTGGTCGCCGCAGTCAACGCGGCGTCGATCTCGCCATCGGTCGCGGCGGAGATCGTGCCGACGGTTTCGAGCGTCGCCGGATCGATTACCGGTTTTTTCGCGCCGGTCATCGATCGGTAGTCCGGATTGACAAAGAACGCCGGCCGGTCAGCGGAGAAATCCATGGACATCCTCTCAGATCCGCTCAGCGAATCATGTAGACCTTCTTGATCGTCTCATGGACGGTGCAGATGCCCTTCCAGTCCTGCGGAAAGAACGCTGCCGTGTCCGGTTCGATCTCGATGACCTCGCCGGATTCATGGACATAGGTGCAGCGTCCCTCGAGGAAGTGGCAGAACTCGTCACGGGTGACGTGGCAATGCCACTTGCCGGGGGTGCAGACCCACAGGCCGCATTCGGAGCGGCCTTCCGGCCCTTTGTAGAGCAGCTTGCCCGAGGTGTGGGACTCACCCTCGATCATCGTCGGGATGACGCCCCAGTCGACGAGTTCGGTAATGGTGAGCGGGGATTGCATGATGGGCGTGGTCATAGCGATTTCCTTGAAAAGTGCTCAGCGGCACATGAAGGCTTTGGTCAGCGTTTGGGTAACGATGGAGGTGCCGGTCCAGCCGGCGGGAAAGAACACCAGCGTGCCGGCCTCGGCCGGGATTTCTTCGCCGTTCTCGTGGACATAAGTGCCGTGGCCCGACAGGAAATGGCAGAACTCGTCGGCGGCAAAGGTGACTTTTCGCGAGCCCGGCGTGCACGACCACAGGCCGCATTCGCTCGAACCGTCAGGGTTCTGCGACAGGATCCTGCCCGAAGCGCGCGGCGAGCCGGCCAGCGTGTTGCTGCCCGCGCCCCAATCCTCCAGTTCCACGGTCGAGACTTTTGGCCAGTGCGGTGTCGGCATGTCGTGAAGCTCCGTTGCTGTTCAGGCCAGCATGTAGACGTTGCGCATGGTCTCATACACGGTGCATTCGCCCGTCCAGCCGGCGGGGAACATGACCACGGTCCCGGCCGCGACTTCTATCACCTCGCCGACATCCGACCGGTAGGTCGCGCGGCCGGCGACGAAATGGCACAATTCGTCGCGCGGGATCGAGAGGCGCCAGCGGCCGGGCGTGCACACCCAGATGCCGGATTCCGGCTGGTTGTTCGGCCCTTTGTGGACAAGTTTGCCGGTCGAGTGCGAAGCACCGTCCAGCGCATCCGGCTGGACGCCCCAGTCGACGAGATCGGTGCGGGTCGAGGCCTGGTAGAGGTGCGGGGCGGAGGAAGTCACAGCAGCGCCTCCAGCAAGCCGGCAGCCTTCTCCGGGCCGTTCTGCGCCTGCATCTGCGCCGAGGTCTTCGCCAGCTTGGCCTTCATCTTCGGGTCGGTCAGGCAGGTTTCGATCTTGCTGACCAGCTGGGCGTCGATCCAGTCGTAGCGCGGCATGCCGAAGCCGTGGCCGGTTTCCTGGACCCGGGTGGCATTGTCGTGGCCGTCCCAGACATAGGGCATGATGATCGCCGGCTTGCCGAAATAGAGGCACTCGGTGAACGAGTTGTTGCCGCCATGGTGGATGACGGCATCGACCTGCGGGATGACGGAAGGCTGCGGAAACCAGCTCTCGACGATGACGTTGCCGGGTACATCCGTATACTGGTCCTTGTAGCCGCCGACATTGACCAGCGCGCGGTAACGGGTCTTGCCCAGCGTCGCGATGATGCGCTTCAGCAAATCGACATCGCCGGCGCCGAGGCTGCCGAACGAGACGTAGAGCAGCGGGCCGTCATTGTTCTCGGCGAAGGTCGGTACCGTGTAGGGTTTCTCCTGCCGCACGCAGCCTTCGAGATACTGGAATTTTTTGGGGTCGAGCGGATGGCGGCGCTTGAATTTCGCCGCTTCGGGATAGAGCAGCAGATTGAGATAGGGCGAGGCCTCGAAGAACTGGCCGATCGGGTAGGGCGTCTCCTTATTGGCCGTGAGGAAGGCGTTGAAGTCGTCATGGATCGGCTTGATCACCGCGTTGAAATGATCGCGGTAGCGCTGGTGGCCGACATGGTCGTTCTCGCCGCAGCCGGAGAGATGCGGCGGGATGTCCTCATCCTCGATCTCGTTTTCCGAGCAGGAGATGACGCGCACCCAGGGCTTGCCGAACTGCTTGATGGCCGGGAAGAGGATGACGTTGTCGACGCAGATCACGTCCGGCTCGATGGCGGCCAGAACGCGCGGCAGATCCTTCTGCGCCCACTTGGCGCTATCGACGATCGCGGTCCAGCAATCCTTCACATAATTGTCGACCTGATCGTAGGGCGATTTGCGGAAGTTCGGGATGTGGCCGTTGATGAAATCCTCCCAGAATTTGGCCATCTGCTCGGGTGGCATCGGTTCCGACAGGTTCACCGGATGCGCCTCGAAGCCGTAGCCCTTGTAGACATCGACGAAGCCGGGGTCGGACAGGAACACAGCCTTGTGTCCGCGCGCCTCGACGGCTTGCGCGATGCCGACGGAATTGAGCGCCGGGCCGTAGGCGGCTTCCGGAAAAAACGCGATCGTCTTCTGCGCCATCAGGCTTCTCCTATTCTGCGAAAATTCTGACATCGGCGGCGTCCCAGCCGAGCTCGACCTGGTCGCCCGACGAGACCGGCCGACGGTCGGCGGCATCGGCGGTGACGCGCACCAGGAAGGGTTTCGGCGACAAGGGCGTGCGGACATGCAGCTGCAAATCGAGCCCGTGATAGGCGAGCGCCTCGACCGTGCCGGTGGTGCGGTTGGCGGTCTCGGTTGACGGGAACAGCCGGATGCGTTCGGGCCGCACCGAAGCGACGGCGGAAGCGCCAGGCGCAAGCGTGGCGGGTACCTTGCCGGCGATGCGCACGCCGTTCGCCGCTATCACGCCATCGGCTGATACCTTGCCCGGCACGAAATTCATCACGCCGATGAAGTCGGCGACGAAGCGATCGGCGGGATGCTCGTAGATGGCGTGCGGTGTATCGCATTGCAGCAGCTTGCCGTCCTTCAACACGGCCATGCGATCGGCCATGACCAGCGATTCCTCTTGGTCATGGGTAACGATGACGAAGGTGATGCCGACCTCGTGCTGCAGGCGCTTCAGTTCCAGTTGCATGGCGCCGCGCAGTTTCTTGTCGAGCGCACCGAGCGGCTCATCGAGCAGCAGCAGCCGGGGCCGCTTGACCAGCGCGCGAGCCAGCGCCACGCGTTGCTTCTGGCCGCCCGACAGTTGCTCCGGCTTGCGGTCGGCGAACGGGACGAGTTCGGTCGTGGCCAGGATGGCGTCGACGCGGGAGCGAATTTCAGCCGGCGGCAGACGCTCCATCTCAAGGCCGTAGGAGACGTTGGCGCAGACGCTCATATGCGGGAACAGCGCGTAGGACTGGAACATCAGATTGACGGGCCGCTTGTTGGGCGGCGTCCGGGCGATGTCTCTGTTGTCGAGCAGGATACGTCCGTCCGTGGGTGTCTCGAAGCCAGCCAACATGCGCAGCAACGTGGTCTTCCCGCAGCCGGAGGGGCCGAGCAGGGCGAAGAACTCGTTCTCCCTGATGTCGAGCGAGATGCCGTCGACAGCGGTGACGCGGCCGAACTTCTTCGACACATTGTCGATGGCCAACAGCGTGCGTGGTTCGCTCATTGGCCGATGATCCCACGGTTGAGCCGTTGCGACAGGGTCAGCGCGGTGATGCTTACAGCCATGACGATGGTCGCCAGCGCGTTGATCTCCGGCGTGATGCCGAAGCGGATCATGGCATAGATCTGCATCGGCAGCGTGGTCGAGGCGCGGCCGGCGCCGGCGGTGAAGAATGCGATGATGAATTCGTCGACCGACAGCGTGAAGGCAAGCAGTGCACCGGCGATCACCGCCGGCAGGATGACCGGCAAGGTTACCCGCCTGAAGGTGGTGATGGCGGAGGCGCCGAGATCGGCGGAGGCCTCGACGATCGACCAGTCGAAGTTCTTCAGCCTGGCGCGCACCACCGAACAGACGAAGGCGAGGTTGAAGACGACATGGGCGAGGATGATGGTGTGCAGGCCCATGGTCAGGTTCAGCATGGAAAAGAACGACAGCAGCGCGATCGCCAGCACGATGTCGGGAATGATCATCGGCGCGAAGATCAGCGCCTCCAGGCCCTTGCCGTATTGCCGGCGCATCTCGACGCCGATCGCCAGCAGCGTGCCGAGCAGCGTGGCGATGGCGGTCGAGACCAGCGCTACGATCAGCGTGTTGAGCGCGGCGGAGAGGATGGCGGAATTGCCGGCCAGCGAGGCATACCATTTCAGCGAAAAACCCGACCATGCCGTCGGCAAGCCGCCTTCGTTGAAGGACAGCGCCACTAGCACGGCGATGGGGATGTAGAGGAAGGCGAAGACGAGAACGAGGGTCGTCCGCATGCCGAGAGTGCGGGTGAAGGATTGGTTCATCGCGAGCCTCCAATAGTTTGGAGCCGCGTGAACGAACTGTGTCCTTCTCCCCGTTCACGGGGAGAAGATGCCGGCAGGCAGATGAGGGGCAGCGCCCAACCTTGCAGGCGCTGGCGTCGCCCCTCATCCGCCCCTTCGGGGCACCTTCTCCCCGTGAACGGGGAGAAGGTGAGGATCGCGCCGCGCTCAGCCATCGGCTTTTACCTCAGCCGCACGCCCCGCGGCGCGATCGGCGGCCAGCGCCTGCGCCATCAGCACCAGAAGCATGATGGCGATCAGCGCCATGGCAAGTGCGGCGCCGAACGGCCAGTCATTGGCGGTCAGGAACTGGTCGTAGACGAGGTTGCCGATCATCTGGAAACGGCCACCGCCAAGAAGCGCCGGGGTGACGAAATTGCCGATCGACAGCACGAAGACGAAGACCGCACCGGCAGCGATGCCCGGCACGGTGAGCGGCAGGATGACACGGCGAAATGTCGTGGCGGCCGAAGCGCCGAGGTCGCGCGAGGCCTCGGCGAGCTCCGGGTTGAGGCGTGACAGCGGCGCGTAGCAGGCGAGGATGACAAAGGGCAGATAGTTGTAGACCAGGCCGGCGATGACGGCGCCTTCGGTGTAGAGCATCGACGGCGGCTCGCCTGTGTAACCAAACCAGCGCAAGAGCTGCGTGATCAGCCCTTCGCGGTTGAGCAGCACGATCCAGGCATAGGTGCGGATCAGATAGTTGGACCAGAACGGCAGCACGGCGAAGAACAGGAACACCGGCTGCCACCGGCGCGGGGCGGCCGCAATCGCATAGGCGGCGGCATAACCGATCACCACCGCGATCAGCGTCGCGGTGCCGGCGATGCGCGCCGATTTCAGGAAGATGCCGGCGTAGAGCGGGTCGAAGACCAGCCCGAAATTCTCCAGCGTGAACGTGTAGTCGATGCCGCCATAGATGCCGCGCCGGAAGAAGGCGAGCGCCAGCACCAATGCGCATGGAACCACCATCAACGCGGTCAGCCAGACCAGCGCCGGAGCCATCAACAGGGAGGAGCGGGAGGTCCGCGTCACGCCACACCCCTGCCGATCATCTCAACTGCATCGAAATGGTGTCTCGGTAGCTGCCCCCTCACCCGGATTGCCAGCCGAATTGCGAAGGCCAATTCGGGGCAATCCGACCTCTCCCCGAGGGGAGAGGAGATGGCCAGCGCTGGCACCTTCCTCTTCTCCCCAGCGGGGAGAAGGTGGCCGCGAAGCGGCCGGATGAGGGGGCGCTGCGCCGCCGATTGGCGAAAAGCTGCAAGCCGGCGAATATCCCCCGTCAAAGGGGAGATGGCCGGTCCACCCTCCGCAGCTGCAGCGCAGCTGCTGCGGAGGACGGGCAGGCCAGAGGGGGGCGCGAGGGAACGCAAGCTTGCTTCCAGCAATCGATTTTACTGCGCGGCCTTGATCTCGCTGACGATCTTGGAATAGTCGCGCTGGGCCTCGCCTACGTCACGCAGCTGCTCGAACTTGACGAGGTCAGCCACCGGCATCGCCATGTTGGAGAATTTGGCCAGGAAGTCGGCCGGCAGGCTTTCCATCGCCGGCTTGTTCGGCACCTTGTAATCGATGTTCTGCGCCGCCCAGGCGTGATTCTTGGCGTCGAGCATGAAGTTGATGAACTTGAAGGCGTCGTCCTTGTGCTCGGACGCCTTCATCACGACCATCGTGTCGACCCACAGGTCCGAGCCCTCTTTCGGGATGACGTATTTGATCTCGGGCTTGTCGGCGATGCCGTAATTGCACCAGCCGTCCCAGGCCTGCACCATCAGCGCCTCGCCGGAAACCAGCTTCGAATAGAAGGTGGTGTCGTCATAGGCGAGCAGGGTTTTCTTGGCCGAGATCAACAGGTCCTTGACCTCGGCCATCTTGGCCGGGTCGGTCTCGTTGACAGAATAGCCCTTGTCGAGCTGGCCGGCGGCCAGCAACCAGCGGTCGGTCGCCAGCATGGTGGTCTTGCCCTTCAGCTCATCGGAAGGCGCGAGCAAGTCGCTCCAGCTGGTCGGCGCTGTCTTGACCAGGTCCGACCGATAGCAGAGGCCCGTCGTGCCCCAGGTGTAGGGGACGGAGAAAGCGTTGCCAACATCGTGCGGCAGCTTGGTCGCCTCGGGATAGAGGTTGGCGAGGTTGGGGATCTTGGCGTGATCGACCGGTTCGGTCAGGCCGAGCTTGTTCAACACTTCGGCGAAGGGTGAGGAGACGAAAACCACGTCATAGCCCTTGCCGCCGGCGGCAATCAGCTTGCCCATAATCTCTTCATTGGTGGCGTGCACCACCACTTCGCCGGAGACGCCGGTGGCGGTCTTGAAGGCGGCCATGGCGTCGGGCGCCATGTAGCCGTCCCAGTTGGAGATGACGAGGTCGGCGGCGGCAGCCGGCGCCGACAGCGCCAGAGCAAGGCCGAGAGCGATTGAAGATATATTGAGCGCACGGCGCCGCAGGCTGGTAGCGGTCATGGCAGACTCCCATTCGGTTTGATCGTCGAAATCATTTGCCGGACCAAAGCCGGCGACCCGCGCCGATGCCTCGCTCCTGTTCCCTCGGTCTTTTCTCGCCGATTGTGCTGACAGTACTATTGCAGAAAAAAGTACGTCAATCCATAATTTGCCAACCGACCGAGGAATCTGGCCGATTGCGTCCGTTCCGGCGATCGGCCAAACCAATCCGTCACTTCCGTCCGCCGAGACCAGTCATGCAAGCCGCAGCCCGACGACCTCGCACCAACCATCTCGATCTGGCGCAGCGCATCCTCGATGTCGCGCGCCAGCGCGGTTTTGAGCCCGGCGCGCGCCTGCCCGAACAGCAGATCGCCTCGCTCTGTAATGTCTCACGCACGCCGGTGCGCGCGGCGCTCAGCCTGCTTGCCGGGCAGGGCGTAGTGCGCTGGGAGGCCGACACGGGTTACCACCTGACGGTCGATCTCGCCGCGCAGCCGGCCATTGCCGCCGTGCTTCCCAGTGCTGAAGAAGACGAGCTTGCCGAAGCGATCCTGCGCGATCGCTCGGCGCGAAGGCTTGACCAGACGGTGACCGTCGCGGGGTTGATGCGGCGGTACGATGCTGATCGCAAGACGGTACTAAAAGCGCTTAACAAACTGACTGACGAGAATCTGCTTGATCGTGCGCCCGGCCAGTCCTGGCTGTTCCGGCGTGCGCCGGACGATCCGGAGGCGCAAGGCGAGAGCTATGAATTCCGCCTGCTGCTGGAGCCGGCTGCGATCCTGGCGCCCGGCTTCCGGCTGGACGGTGCCCGGGCGGCAGCATTGCGCCAGGGCATGGAAGCGCTCTCGGCATTGCCGGACGCGACCCTGGACACGCGCGAGTTCCAGCGGCTGGACATGGATTTTCATGGCATGATCGCCGAGGGCTGCGCCAACCGCTTTGTGTCGGATGCGCTGGCCGATCATCTCCGCCTGCGTCGGTTGCCTGGCATCTATGCCGGCGTCAACGTCTTCCGGCTGCGGCAATCGCTGCGCGAACACTTAGGCATACTCGACTATCTTGAAAGCCGGCAGTATGAGGTGGCTGCCGATCTGCTTCGCATCCACCTGCGGCTCTCCCGCAACCAGCGACCGCAAGCGGCCAGCCGCGGAGCTCCCGCACTGTTCGGCATGATCAGCCGGCCGGACTGAAGAGGAATAATTGACGCGTAAAGCCAGCCCGACCATCGCGCTGTTTCCCGAAGCCAGTTTCGGCGCCGCGTTGAATTGCGTCGGTATCGCACAGGCATTGCGCGCACGGGGCGCCCGGCCCGTCTTCATCTGCCATGCCGGTTTCTCCGGTGTCTTTGCCGACTACGGGTTCCAGGAATACCAGCTGCCGACCGACGAGCCGCTAAGCGACAGTGACCGCCAGAGCTATTGGCAGGCGTTCGTGCGCCGGCATTTGCCGCATTTCCGGCTGAGCCCGATCGACCAGCTCGAAACCTATGTCGCGCCGACCTGGCAGGCGATCGTCGACACGGCGGTCAATGCCGAGGCGCCCTTGCGCCAATTGCTGGCGCGTCTGAAGCCGGATGCCGTGGTGCTCGACAATGTCATCATGTTCCCGGCGATTGCCGCCGCAGGCTGTCCGTGGGTGCGTGTCGTCTCCTGCGCCGAGACGGAACTGCCTGATGCCGAAGTGCCGCCTTATCTCTCAGGGATGGCTGCCGACGACCCGCAGCGCGAGGCGTTCGAGGCGCGCTATCTGTCGGCCTCGGCGCCGGCACATGACCGCTTCAACCGTTTTCGCGCGGATTCCGGCCTGGCGCCGCTGCCCAAAGGCCTTTTTCTCGAGACGTCGCCCGATCTCAACCTGCTGCTGACGCCGACGATCGTACGGCGCGAGCGTGCCGAGCCGCTCGACCCCGAACGCTTCATTTATCTCGAAGGCTGCGTGCGCTCGGAAGGGCCGTTCGAGGTGCCGGTGTTTCCGCGCAATGGCGGGCCGCTGGTCTATGTCAGCTTCGGCAGCCTTGGCGCCATGGATGTCGGGCTGATCGAGCGCATGCTTGCCGTCTTCGACAGGATGCCGGCGCGCTTCATCGTCAATGCCGGCGGACTGCGCGACGCCTATCGCGCGGTGCCGGACAATGTCTATCTCGACGCCTGGTTTCCGCAGCCTTCTGTGGTGGCGAAGTCGGACCTGTTCATCCATCACGGCGGCAACAACAGCTTTTGCGAGGCGCTGCGCTTCGGCGTGCCGTCGCTGATTATGCCCTATTGCTGGGACGGACATGACAATGCGCAACGCGCGGGAGAGACGGGCGTCGGCGACCATATCGGCCGCGACGCCTGGACCGAAGGGGGATTGGAGAGAGCCATTCTCGGTCTGCTGGCCGACGATGTGATGCGCGCCCGCCTCAGGGAGAATGCAGCCCGGATGGCGCTGACCCCTGGAACGGATGTGGCCGCGCAAGCCATACTCTCTCTCATAGGTACGTGAACCAAAATGCAGGACAAAAATACCAACACCACTCTCTTCACCGGCAACGATCCCAAGAGCTGGCTCGCTCAGCACGGCATCACCGAAGTCGAGTGCCTGGTGCCAGACATGAACGGCGTGCTGCGCGGCAAGGCGCTGCCGGCGGCGAAGTTTCTCAAGGCGCTGGAAGACCGCGCGCTTTATCTGCCGAGCAGCGCTTTCCTGGTCAGCATTGATGGCCGCTATTCCGGCTCGATCGATGAAGGCTTTGCCTATCAGGATCCGGACATGCGCATGGTGCCCGACGTCTCGACGCTGTGCCTGGCGCCAGGCGGCGATGCCGGCAAAGCCTATGTCTTCGCCGACGCCTTCCACATGGACGGCAGACCATGGATGGCCTCGCCGCGGCACGTGCTGCGAGCCGTGCTCGATCTCTATCGCCAGCGCGGCTGGCGGGCGGTGGTGGCGCCGGAGGTGGAATTCTATCTGACCGCGCCCAATCCCAATCCAGATCAGCCGCTGACCGCGCCGGTCGGCGCCAATGGCCGCGCCGAAGGCTCACAGCATCCCTATGACATGGTGGCGCTGGAAGAATTCGAGCCGGTGATCCGGCGCGTCTATGACTATGCCGCGGCGGCCGGTCTGCCGCTTGACACGCTGATCCACGAATCGGGCACCGCGCAGTTGGAGATCAATCTGCTCCATGGCGATGCGGTGCCGCTAGCCGACCAGGTGCTGCTGTTCAAGCGGCTGACGCGCCAGGCCGCGCAACAGAGCGGCATGCATGCCACCTTCATGGCCAAGCCGATCGCCGCGCAGGCGGGAAGCTCGATGCATCTGCACATGTCCGTCGTCGACGAGAAGACGGGCGCGGCGCTGTTTGCCAGCGCTGATGATGCCGACACCGAAATGTTCGACCATTTCATCGGCGGCCTGCAGAAGTACGTGCCTGAGATCATGCCGCTGTTTGCGCCGAACGTGAATTCGTTCCGCCGCATCCGACCGAACCACAGCGCGCCGGCCAACATCGAATGGTCGCATGACAACCGTTCCTGCGGCCTGCGCGTGCCGGCCGGCGGCCGTGCCGCAAGACGGGTGGAGAACCGCTTGCCGGGTGCGGATTGCAATCCCTATCTGGCGATCGCCGGCTCGCTGCTCGCCGGCTATCTCGGCGTCGAGCAGAAACTGGCGCGCTCGGTAGAAGCATCGGGTAATGCCTACAAGATCAAAAGCACGCTACCGAAAACCATGGAGGAGGCGCTCGACCGCTTCACCGCTTGCGAGCCGGTGCGGGCGTTGCTGGGTGAGGATTTCTTCCAGACCTATCTGCGCGTCAAGAGCGTTGAACTCGACCTGTTCCAGAGCGTGGTGACGAGCTGGGAACGCGACCATTTGTTGCTGAAGGTGTGATCATGGCCTCCAGCTCAACGGGTTTCAATTCCGGTCTCGATATCGGCAAATCCTACTATGTCGCCACCGCCAACCCGGCGCCGGACCATCCGGCGCTGGTGGGAGATGTCGAGGCCGACCTGGTGGTGGTCGGCGGCGGCTGCACCGGCCTGTCGGCTGCCCTTCATGCCGCCGAGCGCGGCCTGAAGGTGGTGCTGCTCGAAGGCGGCAAGATCGGCTGGGGTGCATCGGGCCGCAATGGCGGCCAGATGATCCCCGGTCTGCGCAAGGGCGCAAAGGGGCTGGTCAAGCTTTATGGCCCCGAGCGGGCGAAGGCGCTGTTCGACCTTGCCTTCGAAGCGCGCGGCCTGGTGCTCGACATCATCGAGCGCCATACCATCGATTGCGACCTGAGACTGACCGGCCATCTGGTCGGCGCGGTCAACGGCTCCGATCTTAGGGATCTCGAAGAAGAGGCGAAATGCCTTGAGAGCGTGATGAAGTTTCGCGACGTCGAGATTCTGTCGGCGGCGGACGCGCGGGCCAAGGTCGACACGCCTTACCACGGGGCCATGTATGAGCCGCTTGGCGGCCACATGCATCCGCTGAACTACACGCTCGGGCTTGCCCGTGCCGCTGTGGCGGCAGGTGTCGTCATCCATGAGAATTCGGTGGCGGTGAAGCTGGAGCGCGAGCCTTCGATCCGGGTCTCGACATCGAAAGGCTCGGTGCGGGCCAAACATGTCGTCTTGGCCGGCGATGCGTTGCTGCACGGGCTGGAGCCGCGCGTCAACAGCCGCATCATGCCGGTCGGCAACTACATCGTCGCCACCGAGCCGCTGGAGGGCAAGCGCAACGTCATCCCGGCCAATGTTGCTGTGTCCGACACGCGTTTCGTCGTCAACTATTACCGCATGTCGGCAGACGGACGCCTGCTGTTCGGTGGTGGCGAGCGCTACACGCCGTCGCCGCCGGCCGACATTGCCGGCTTCGTGCGGCCGCATATGGAGGCCACTTTCCCGCTACTGAAGAGCTGCCGCATTGACCATGCCTGGGGCGGGCTGGTCTCAGTGACGACGTCGCGGCTGCCGCATGTCGGGCACTATGGCGAGGTCTATTTCGCGCATGGCTATTCCGGCAAGGGCGTCATCCTGTCGACGCTGTCGGGCAAGCTCTTGGCCGAAGCGATCACCGGCGATGCCTCACGACTCGATCTGTTCTCGACGCTGACGCCGGTGCCGTTCCCTGGCGGCACGGCGCTGCGTGGTCCGCTCTATGTGCTCGGCATGTTGTGGTACGCCATGCGCGACCGCATCAAGCACTGAGTTACTGCTGGCGGGCGGGGATCATCGGAGGCGATTGCATGCGTGATTTTCAGTTCCCCGGCCGCTCGCCGGTTCGTGCCACGGAAGCGATGGCGGCAACATCGTATCCACGTAAGGACGGTTGCGCGATCGGCTACTGATCTCGGCGCGGATTCAGAACCAGATCAGCCAGACAAGCTGCAGGATGACCAGTGCGATGGCGTCCCAGAAGATGAGCTCGCCGGTCGAGAACCAGCGCCTCGACTTGTTGAAAACATAGAATAGCCGCCAGATTAGCGCTGCGGCGGCCAGCGGCATGAGGGCGAGCAGCGTGATCACGGCAGCCGCGCTCCCGACACCGCATCGAACGTGTGCAGCGCTGCCGGTGGGAAGCGCAGGTGCAGCGGTTGGCCGGGGTCGTAGGCGCGATCGTCATTCACTGTCCTGACGATCAGCGCGTTTGCCTCGCTCTTGGCGAAGATCAGCACATCGGGTTCGACCGCTTCGACGACGTCGATGGCAAACCGGATCGCATCGCCGGCAGACGCGTCGACAAGCTGGATCTGCTCGGGGCGGATGCCGAGCACGATGGGACCGTCAGGCTTTCCCGGCAGCGGGCAGCTAAAGCCGTTGGCGTGGAAGACGCCGCCGCGGACATCGCCGTCGAAAGTGTTCATCGCCGGACGGCCGATGAATTCGGCGATGAAGCGGTTGGCCGGCCGCCGATAGATCTCGCGCGGATCGTCATACTGGATCAGCGCGCCTTCGCGCAGCACCGCGACCCGCGTCGCCAACGTCATCGCCTCTTCCTGGTCGTGGGTGACGAAGACGAAGGTCTTCTTCAGCTCGCGATGCAGCCGCTTCAGCTCGGTGCGCATGTGCAGCCGCAGCAAGGCGTCGAGATTGGACAGCGGCTCGTCCATCAGGCACAGGCTCGGCTGCCAGACCAAGGCGCGGGCGATGGCGACGCGCTGCGCCTGGCCGCCTGACAATTGCGAGGGCCGGCGGTCGAGATAGCGGGTGATTTCGAGCAACTCGGCCATGGCGCGCACGCAGCGGTCGAGTTCGGCGGCCGGCATCTTCCGGATACGCAAGGGATAGGCGATATTCTCGTAGACGCTCTTGTGGCTGTAGAGCGCATAGTTCTGGAACACCATGCCCATGCCGCGCAGCCGCGGGGGCAGATCGGTGACGTCGCGGCCTTCGACTAGGATGCGGCCAGCGGTCGGACGTTCGAGGCCGGCAAGCAGCCGGCAGGCTGTCGTCTTGCCGGAGCCCGAGGGGCCGAGCAGGACAAGGAATTCTCCGGGCTCGAAAGCAAGGTCGAGCGCCTCCAGCGCCACCGTCCCGTCCGGGAAGGCCTTGGTGACGCCGTCGAAAACAATTGCCATGCGAGATCCCTTCAACCCTTGACCGCGCCGAAGGTGAGGCCGCGAACCAGCTGTTTCTGGACAAGGAACGTGAAAAGCACGATCGGCAGCGTCGCCACGATGGCGACCGCCGCAACCTGTCCCCACAGCGTGCCATGCGGCGTCACCAGTCCGGGTATGCCGACAGTCAGCGGGCGCCCGTCGAAGGCGACGAGGATGAAGGCATAGAGGAACTCGTTCCACGACAGGATAAAGCAGAGCACGGCGGTGGCGCCTATGCCGGGTGCGGCCAGTGGCGCGACGACGAAGAAGAACGCGCCGAGCCGCGAGCGGCCGTCCATCATCGCGGCTTCGTCGATCTCCCTGGGGATTTCGGCGAAGAAGCCGCGCATCATCCAGACGACGAGCGAGAGGTTGAAGGAGGTGTGGGCGATGACCACGGCGTAGATGGTGTCGATCAGGCCAAGCGAGGTGAAGAACAGAAACAGCGGCACGGCAATCGAGATCGGCGGCGCCATGCGGGTGGTCAGGAAGAAGAAGAACAGGTCTTCCTTGCCGGGAAAATCCGAGCGGGCAAAGCCATAGGCGGCCGGTGCGCCGATGACGATGCACAGCACAGTTGAGGACACCGAGATCAGCACCGAATTGATCGCCAGCGGCCAGTATTCCTTGTCGATGAAAACGGCGGGATAGTTGGCGAGCGTCGGCGCGAAGCTCCATTTCGGCACCGACGACAACAGGTCGACGCGGTTCTTGAACGAGGCCAGCACCATCCAGATGTAAGGCGTCAAGGCGACCACCACGGCGACCAGCAGCACGGCCCAGGCAAAGCTTTTCCAGGCGCGGTTTGTGGATTGGTCAATCATCGCCGCGCCCTCAAAACGCGGCCGCCGGCTTGCGGCTCGACCAGTAGACGGCCTTGTAGAAGACCGAGCACAGGATCAGCACCACAAGATAGATCATGAAGGCGACGGCCGCGCCGTAGCCGAGGTCCCAGTTGCGGAAGTTGACGCGGTAGGCATAGATCGAGACAAGCTCGGTCAGCGTTCCCGGACCGCCGCCGGTCATCAGAAAGACCTTGTCGAATTCCTTGAAGGCGTCGATGCCGCGCAAGAGCAGCACCAGCGCGATGACGGGTCTGAGCAGCGGCAGCATGACGTCGCGAAAGATCTGGAACGGTTTGGCGCCGTCCATCATCGCGGCCTCGAACGGCGCGCGGGGCAGGCTCATCATGCCGGCCAGCAGGATCAGGGTGACGAAAGGCGTCCACTGCCAGACGTCGATGGCGACGATGGTCGGGAAAACAAGGTCGGGTGCCGAAAGCACGGCAGCATTCTGCGCCAGCAGGCCGACCTTGCGCATGTAGAAGGTGAGCATGCCGAAATCGCCCTGCAAAAGCAGGCGCCAGATCAGCCCGACGGCGACCGGCGCGATCATCATCGGGATGAGCAGCAGCGTGGTCAAAAGCCGCTGGCTGGCGACGAAGCGGAAGATCAGGAAGGCGAGCGCGAAGCCGAGCAGGAATTCGAGGCCCACGGCGATGACGACGAATTTCAGCGTGAGCAGGAACGACGCCCAGAAGAACGGATCGTTACGCATCAGCTTGCGGAAATTGTCGAAGCCGACAAAGGCGCCCGCATGGCTGGCATCGGCAAAGCTGAGGTCGGTCAGCGCGGTATAGACCATGTAGTAGAACGGGCCGACCAGGAAGACGACGACGAGCAGCGTCGCCGGCAGCATCAGCAGCGGTCCCACTCCACGGTCGAGAAGCGGCATTCCGCGCAGCGATGGAGTGCGGTTCGTCACGGGCGTTTCCTGCGGACAAGAATGGCTACCCGCTTGTGCGGGTAGCCTCTGCGCGACATCTCAAGGCCTATCGTGCCGGATAGGTCATGGGTGCGCAAGAACCGAGCAATGTCGAGATGTCGGTGGCGGCGGTGTCGAGGGCAGCCTGCGCTTCCTTCTCACCGGCGAGGTAGGACGACAGCTCGCGCACCAATATGTCGGTCATCTCGGCCGATTGCGGCAGCGTCGCCTTCGGCACCGCATGCTCGTTGGCCTCCATCGAGGCCTTGGCGTAGGGCAGTTTCTGCACCTCCGCCGAGGCATAGACATCGGGCCGGCCCGAGGCGCCGCCATTGAGATGCTGTTCGAGCTGGCGATCATAGCCCATCATCCACTGGACGAAGAGGAAGGCCGCCTGCTGGTTCTTCGAATAGACGGGGATCAGGTAGGTCCAGCCCTCGACCTGGCCGATCTTGCCGCCGTCGCCTTGCGGTACGAGGTCGAAGCCGACCTTGCCGACGACGGTGGAAGCCGTGGTGTCGACCGACACGGCATAGGTGGCATCGTTCCACATGATCAGCTCGGCGACCTTGGCCTGCTGCATCAGTGCCATGACGTCGTCCCAGAAATAGTTGAGGCTGTCCGGCGGCGAGAATTGCAGCAGGCTCTTGTAGTATTCGAGCGAGGCGACGGCCTTGGGGCTGTTGACAATGACTGGGCCGCAGGCCGAGCCGCTCTTCACGTCGAGCACGTCGCCGCCGAAGGAATAAAGGAAGTTGAGCCACTCATACCACAGCGCCTCGTGACGCTTGCCCTGCAGGGCGGTGCCGTAAAAGCCTTGGTCGGGGCGGTAGAACCATTCAGCGATGTCGCGATACTGCTTCCAGTCCTTGGCGGGAGCGAGGTCGTAGCCATACTTGGCTTTGAAGCCCGCCTGCTCCTTGGGATCGGCGAGCAGGTCCGAGCGATACCACATGAACATGTTGAGCACGGTGAAGGGGAAACCGTACTCCTTGCCATCATACCAGGAGATTTCGTGCCAGGCGGTCTGGTAGAGCTGCTTCTCCGGCTCGAAGGTCGGATCGCGCAAAGCCGGATCGGCCATCATCTTGGCGATTTCGACCAGATGGTTGTTGGTGGCGAATTTGCCGAGTTCGCGATGCGGCTGGATGATGACGTCGTAGCGGCCGCGGTGCGAATTGAGATCGAGCTGCACCTTGTTGACGGCTTCGGAATGCTCGTACATCTCGACTTCGACATGGATGCCGGTCTGCTTTTCAAACTCCGGCGCCATCTTCTTCAACGCTTCGAGCGGCGGTAGCGCCTCGCCGACCATGCGGATGGTTTGGCCGCTATAAGGCTTCGACGCCTCTTTCAGATCCCACGCGGCGGCCTGTGTGATTTGCCACATAAGGGCGGCGAGAACGAGGAGTCCGGATGCGGTGCTCCCACGTATCAGCGGCTTGAGCATTCTTCCCTCTCCCTAGAAGTCGTGCCTGGCGGGCCGGCGCCCGTTCTGTCATAAAATATGTGGTACTGCAAATTAAAATGTGGCACCTTGCAACAAATGATTGGGAGATGTTAACAGGCCGGCGGTAACCCGGCTTTCCCGACCAGGCGAGGGACCTTTCGGATGGACTTCATCTTCATGCTGACGCGAAACGATCGCACGGTCGAGGACTGTCTCGACCTGGTCGAGCTGATCGAGCCGGTCGGTCTGAAGCATGTCGGCTTCAAGGATATTGGCGTTGCGCCCGATGTGCTGCGCAAGCTCGCCGGCGCCATTCGCCGGACAGGCGCCACCACTTATATGGAAGTCGTCTCGACGACAGCGGAGGCGTGCCTCAACTCCGCGCGCATTGCCCGCGATCTCGGCATCCAGCGCCTGCTTGGCGGCACCCAGGTCGACGAGATCATGGCGCTGCTGGAGGGGAGCGACACCGAATACTACCCTTTTCCGGGACGGCCGGTCGGCCATCCGACCAAGCTCGGCGGCTCCCCGGGAGATGTCGAGGCCGACTGCCGATCCTTTGCGGAAAAGGGTTGTGCGGGATGCGACATCCTCGCCTATCGCGCCACCGAGGCCGACCCGGCCGAACTGGTTCGCGCCGCCCGACGCGGCCTTGGTCCGTTGCGGCATCTGATCGTAGCCGGCGCGGTGGCTTCGGCCGATCGGATCAAGGCAATCAAGCAGGCTGGCGCAGACGCTTTTACCATTGGCACAGCGGTTTTCGACGGTTCCTATTCGCCGACGAAAGGTTCTATCCTCTCGCAACTGCGGGATGTCCTCGCGGATTGCGAGCGTGTCTAATGGCGGTTATCGGCATCGATCTCGGCACCCAGAGCCTTAAGGCGGTTGTCGTCGATGACGAGTTGCGGCTGCGTGGCGAGGCCGGCGTGCTTTACCAGCCGGCCTTTCCGGCGCCGGGATGGGCCGAACAGAATCCGGCGCTGTGGCTGGCGGCGCTGAAGCCGGCGATTGCCGACACGCTCGACAAGGCCGGGCTGGCGCCATCCGACATCAAAGGAATCGCCATTGCCGGACAGCTCGACGGCTGTGTCGCTGTCGATAGCAGCGGTCAGGCGCTGGCGCCATGCATCATCTGGATGGACCGGCGCGCATCGGGAGAAATTGCCGGCATCGACCCGGACTTCATCCGCGAGCGCACCGGTCTCGTTCTGGACGCAACGCATATGGCGGCGAAAATCCGCTGGGCAACGCGCAACCTGCCCGAAGCGCGCCGAGTAGCACTCTGGCACCAGCCGGTATCGTTCGTGGTCGCGGCTTTGTGCGGCCGTGCCGTCATCGACCACGCGCTGGCCTCGACGACCATGCTCTATGGGCTGAAGGAGCGCTTCTATGCCGGCGATCTGCTCGCCGCCTTCGACATCGATGCAGATAAATTGCCCGGCATCGACGATGCATCGGCGGTCGCCGGCGCCTTGACTGCTGCCGGCGCCGATCTGACAGGCCTGCCTGTGGGCACGCCGCTGGCAGTCGGCACTGGCGACGATTTTTCCGCAGCCATCGGCGCCGGCGTTGTCGTGCCCGGTGTCGTTACCTGCAATCTCGGTACGGCGGAAGTGGTCGGCGCGGTATCCGACACGCTCCGCCTCGACACCGGCGGCCTGGTCGAGACGCATAGTTTTCTCGACGACCGCTATTTCGTCTCCAATCCCGGATGGCTCTCGGGCGGTGCAGTGACCTGGTTCCTGTCCACCTTCGGCGTCGATTCTCCGGCGGCAATATCGGAGTTGGCGGCGATGGTCGTTGCCGGCAGCGACGATTTGCTGTTCGTCCCGGCACTGTCCGGCGCCATGGCGCCGCGATGGATCGCCGAGGCGCGGGGCGCTTTCTACGGCCTGACATCCTTCCACGGCAAAGCGGCCTGCGCGCGCGCGGTGTTGGAGGGCTGCGCTTTCGCCATGCGCGACGTTGTCGACCGGCTGGACGAACTTGGCATCGCCACCGGGCGCATCAGGCTGTCGGGCGGCGGCGCCCGCAGCCGGGTGTGGGCGCAGATCCGCGCCGATGTCAGTGGCAGGCCGGTCGAGATAGCAAGCGCCGCCGACGCCTCGCCGATCGGCGCGGCAATCCTTGCCGCCACCGCCATCGGCCTTTCGTCCTCAGTACAGCAGGCGGCCGAAAGGCTGAGCGGTGGCATCGAGACGATCGACCCCAACCCGTCGGCCAAGGCCGCCTACGACAGAAGTTACCGCCGGTATCGGACCCTGTTCGATGCCCTGACCCCGCTCCATGCTGACTGATTGGACGGCATCCCGATGTCCAAAGAAATGCTCGATAGTCTCATTGCCGGCACGCTGCCTGACCCGGATAGCGAGGGCATGCTATCGGTGCCGCTGAAGACCATCGTCATCGGGCGCGGTCTCGGCGATGAGGCCGATGCGCTGGTCAAGCCGCTGCCGCTCGGCCGCAAGCTCGCCGTGGTGATGGATCCCGACACGCGCCTGGCGCTGGGCGAGAGGGTGTCGATCGCGCTGCGCGGCTCCAGCGATGTCGACAAGATCATCCTGCCGCGCCATCCGCATCCGGACATGGACGCCGTGCGATCGGTGATCGCCCGCACGAAAGACGCCAGCGGCCTGGTCGCGGTCGGATCGGGCTCGATCAACGACATCACCAAATATGCCGCGCATCTCACCCAAAAACCCTATGCGGTGTTCGGCACCGCGCCTTCGATGAACGGCTATACCTCGGTGTCGGCGGCGATCACCGAGGACGGGCTGAAGAAATCGCTGACGGCAAGCCTGCCGGTCGGGGTATTCCTCGACCTCGACGTGATGGCGCGGGCGCCGTACCGGCTGATCGCCGCCGGCTTCGGCGACTCGATGGCGCGACCGACCGCCCAGACGGACTGGCTGATGGCGCATCTGTTGCTCGGCACGCCCTACAGGCAGGCGCCGTTCATGCTTCTGGCCGAGGACGAGAAGACGCTGATCGCCAAGGCCGGCGAACTCAGGACAGGGGACCTTGAGGCAATGGAAGTGCTGGTGCGCACGCTGGTCATGTCCGGCCTCGGCATGACTTTGTGCGGCGGCTCCTATCCTGCCAGCCAGGGCGAACATCTGATCGCCCACTACATCGATATGCGCGGCCAGGGCCTGCCCGAGGCGCATCACGGCGAACACATAGCGGTGACGACGTTGACAATGGCGCGGCTGCAGGAAGGTGTGCTGGCATTGCCGGAGCTGCAGCTTGCGCCGTCCGCCGATACACCGGACCGCTTCATCGAGATCTTTGGCGAAACGCTTGGACGCTCCTGCTGGGCAGCGTTCAAGCCCAAGCTGCTCGACCACGAGCGGGCGACCGCCATCAACACCATGCTGGCCGAGCAATGGCGTTCGTATCGCGAAAGGCTTTCCCGCGTGGCCCGTCCGGCGCGCGAGATCGCGGCGGCACTGCGTGCCGCCGGTGCGCCGACCACGCCGCAGGAGGTCGCCATACCGGCTGCCTTCTACGACGAAGCAGTCGCCAATGCCCGGCTGATCCGCGACAGGTTCACCATGCTCGACGTCGCGGCCGTCTCGCTCGAAACGGTCGCGGCGGGAGCCTGAACGGGTGCTGCGCCCGCTTGCCGACTTCACCACCCTGGACCGGCGCAAGATCGCCGTCGTGCTGACCGACATAGACGACACCTTGACCGACAGGGGACGATTGCCGGCAAAAGCCTATGCGGCGCTGGAGCGGCTGAAGCAGGCTGGGTTCATCGTCGCGCCGGTCACCGGCCGCCCGGCTGGCTGGTGCGACCTGATCGCGCGGCAATGGCCGGTGGATGGTGTGATCGGCGAGAACGGCGCGTTCTATTTTCGCTACGACGACGCTGCCAAGCGGATTGTTCGCCACTACGCCAAAAGCGCTGCCGAACGGCAGGCCGATGCCGCACGTCTGCGCGAAATCGAGCACACCGTGCTGCGTGAGGTTCCGGGTGCGGCGGTCGCCGCCGACCAGCCCTATCGCGAGGCCGATCTGGCGATCGACTTTTGCGAGGATGTCGCGCCGCTGCCAAAAACCGAAGTGCTGAAGGTCGTTGGTATCTTCCAGCGCTATGGCGCGACGGCGAAAATTTCGTCCATCCATGTCAATGGATGGTTCGGCAAATACGACAAACTGTCGACAAGCCGGCTATTCTTGCAGGACTGTTTCGGTATAGATATCGACCACGACAAGGACAGCATTGCCTTCGTCGGCGATAGTCCAAACGATGCACCAATGTTCGGCTTCTTCCCCAACAGCGTCGGCGTCGCTAATGTGCTGGACTTCGCCGGCGAACTTCCGGCATCTCCTGCCTTCGTCACAAGCGGGCGCGGCGCGCAAGGATTTGCCGAGCTTGCCGACGCGTTGATTGCTGCAAAGGGAACGGAAGTGTCATGGATCAAGGCCGACTGACGAAGAAGGAGCGGCACGCGCTTATCCTTTCGGAAGTGCGCCGGTCGGCGTCCATTCGCATCTCCAAGCTCGCCCGGCGAATCGGGGTCGCAGGCGAGACCATCCGCCGCGATCTCATCGAACTCGGCGATGCCGGGCTGATCAACCGCACCTATGGCGGCGCGACGATCTCGCTGGTGACGACCGAACCGGTGATTTCCGAGCGCGGCCTGACCCTGGTCGACGAGCGCGCCCGCATCGGCCGCGGCGCGGCCGGCCTGATCGAGAAGGGCCAGATCGTGATGATCGATGGCGGTTCGACCACTTATGAGGTGGCACGCAACCTTTCGCAGCTGAAGCGCGACCTGACCATCATCACCAATTCCACCGGCGTGGCCTCGGTGGCTGGCGCCAATCCGACCTTCCGCGTGCTGCTTTGCCCCGGGACCTATGACAGCAGGGAAGGCAGCGTGCTGGGCGAAGATACGGTCGAGTTCGTGCGCCGCTACAACGCCGATGTCGCCATCATCGGGGCGTCGGGACTAAGTGCCGACGGCCCGAGCGACATGATCTCCGGCGCCGCGGCAGTCAAGCGCGCGATGATATCGCGTTCACTGTCGACGGTGCTGGTGGTGACCCACGACAAGTTCGGCCGCTCCAGCCTGGAGCGCATCTGCGGACTTGACGACATTGCCGATATCGTCACCGACAGCGAACCCAAGGCCGACCTGCGCACTGCTGCCGAACAGGCGGGCACGGAGCTGCATGTGTTTGCCGGCGACTGATTGGGCGGCGCCGCTGGCTATCCGGCAGCATCCCGGTTGGTCAGCGCGATGTGGCAGCAGCCTGAGCCGTGGCCCGGCGTCCAGGTGACATTGTCGAAGCGCACGCCCGTCGCCTCGAACAGGCCTCGGTCGAAAGCCCCGGCGATGCGGCAGAGCGTGGCGAGCTTTTCATCGCCGACACCCGCCTCGATCCAGGCCTCCTTCAGTGGGCAGCGTTTCACCTTGAAGGCGATATGGTCCGGCCCGCGCTCGACATCGGTCGGATACATCAGGCCGCCATCCGGGCTGACGGCCAGGAACGCTTCGCCGATGGCCGCTGCGTCGTTGGGCCCGAAGCGGGCGAAGGCTGCTGCCGCCACCTCCTTGCCGCGCTGCTCGATGGTGCGGACCATGATCGCCTCGGCCCTTTCCGCGCCCAGTTCGCCGGTCAACTCGTCGAGAAACAGACGGTAGAGATCGGCCCGGTTGCGGAAGGCGGAATCGAGTTCTCGTGAGAGTTTTTCGGCTCGGGCGTCTGTCATGATGCGTCCTGTAGATGTGTTCGATTCAGTCTTGGTGCCGCCGCCACCAGTGCCTTGCCAATCGCCGATTGCGGCGCGTCGATAACGGCGCGGGCGTCGCCGCGCTCAGCGATCCGCCCGGCGTCGAGAAGGACGACGCGGTGGGCGATCGCACGAACAACGCCGAGATCATGCGAAATGAAGATATAGGCGATCCGTTCCCTGGCCTGCAGGTCGAGCAGCAGCTCAAGAATCTGTCCGCGCACGGAGACGTCGAGCGCCGACACCGCCTCGTCGAGTACAATCAGCGACGGGTTCGTTGCGATGGCGCGGGCAATCGCCACGCGCTGGCGCTGGCCGCCGGAGATCTCATGGATGGCGCGTGGAGCGAGATCGGCCGTCAGCCCAACACGCTCGAGCAAGGCAGCGATGCGGGCCGGACGCTCGGCGCGGGAAGCGATGGCATGGATGCGCAAGGGATCGTCAAGCACGCGCGCCACCGTGGCGCGCGGGTTGAAGGCGGCGAGCGGATCCTGAAACACCATTTGCAGGTGGGCTCGCCGGGCACGCAGGGCAGCGCCGTTCAAGGTAAGGAAGTCATCGCCTTCGAATTGTATATTTCCGGCATCCGGTTCGATCAGCCTGAGCACCAGCCGTGCGATCGTCGACTTGCCGCTGCCGGAGGGGCCGGCCAGCGCCAGCGTCTCGCCAGGTTCGACGGCGAAGGAAACGCCGTCGACGGCGGCGATGGTCTTGCCGCCGCGGCGATAGCGCTTGGTTAGGTCGGAGACGGCGAGCAAGCTCATGCCGGCGTCCGTCGCAGCAGCGGCGAGGCGTCGAGCCCAAGATGGGCGTCGAGCAGCGCGCGCGTATAGGCGTGGCTCGGGGCATTGACGATCTGCTCCGTCGCGCCGATCTCGACCAGTCCCCCATACCGGAAGACGGCGATGCGCTCGGCGAGTTCGGCGGCCAGCGCGATGTCGTGGCTGATGAACAACAACGTCATGCCATCCTCGATGACCAGTTGCCGGATCAGCGCGACGATCTCGGCTTGCACGATGGTGTCGAGCGCGCTTGTCGCCTCATCGGCGATCAGCAGTTTGGGTCCGGCCGCAATCGCGGAGGCGATCGCTACGCGCTGCTTCTGGCCGCCGGAGAGCTGATGAGGAAAGGCGCGTATGGCGGAGGCCGGGTCGGGCAAGCGGACGCGTTCGAGCAGGTGCTTTGCCCTGGCGTAAGCTTGTGGCCAGTCAAGGCCGAGATGGGTACGGGCGACTTCGGCGATTTGCTTGCCGATCGTCATCACTGGATCGAGGCTGGCCGAGGGATCCTGGAAGACGAAGCCGATGTCGCGGCCGGGGAGGGGCGCTCTACTGTGAAGATGGGAAGGTCGGTTCTCTACGGCGCCCCCCTCTGTCCTGCCGGACATCTCCCCCACGAGGGGGGAGATTAGCGGCGTCGCCGTCGGCTCCCTTTCTGCAAGGTCAGCGATTGGCGAAAGCGGAGATGACAGCCTAATCTCCCCCCTCGTTGGGGAGATGTCCGGCAGGACAGAGGGGGGCGCGAAGGAATGAGACGATTCCGATTTGTGCCAATCGATGGTACCCTCAATCCTGGCGCTCCCCGGCAGCAACCCCGCAATCGCCAGCGCCAGTGTGCTCTTGCCGGAACCGCTCTCGCCGATGATCGCCAGGCGCTCTCCTGCAAAAACATCAAGGCCGATGCCTTTCAGCGCCGTCACCTCGGTCCCATCCCGCCGATAGTGCACCGAGAGATCGCAGATCTCAGCCAGCGCGGTCACGACAGGCTCCTCCGCACGGCCGTCGTCTCGACCACGCCTTCGCCGGCGAGATAGATACCGAGCACGGTCAGCACGAGTGCGATACCTGGAACGATCGACAGGAAGGGCGCGGTGCGCAGAACGGTGCGGCCCTCGGCGATCATGCCGCCCCAGGTGACGCGATTGGGGTCGCCGAGGCCGAGGAAGGAAAGTGCTGCTTCGGTGAGGATCGCGGCGGCGACGATCACCGAGGACAGCGCCAGCACCGGCGGCAGAGCGTTGGGCAGCACTTCGCGGAAAGCGATTGCAAGCGGGTGCATGCCGAGGACGCGGGCGCCGGCGACGTAGTCGCGTTCGCGGATCGACAGTACTTCGGCGCGCGCCACACGCGCCGGTCCGGTCCAGGCGCCAAGTGCGATGGCCGCGACGACGATGCCGAGCGACGGGCCGACGACGCTGACGAAAGCCAGCGCCAGGAGAAAACTCGGCACGGTCTGGAAGGCATCGGTGATCCGCATCAGCACCTCGTCGACGAGGCCGCCGGCAAAGCCGGCCAGCGTGCCGATGACCGCGCCGATGAAAAGCGCCGCCGCTGCCGCCGCCAGCCCGACCGCCAGCGAGGTGCGGGCGCCGTGGAACAATTCGGCCAGCACATCGCGGCCGAGCCGGTCGGTGCCGAGCGGCAGCGACCAGTCCTGAAACGGCGGCAGCAGGGCCGGACCGGCGATGGCTTGAGGGTCGCCGGGGAAAAGCAGCGACGCAGACAGCGCCATGGCGAAAAGCACCGCCAGAATGATCGCGCCGGCGACCGCTTCCGGCCGGCGCAGGAGCCGGTTGAGCGGGCTCACGCGCCGGCCTCGCTGGCGCCGACGCGCGGGTCGAGAAAGGCGTAGGCGATGTCGACGGCAAGGTTGATGGCGATGACCAGGACGGCGCTGGTGAGAATGATGCCGAGCAGCAGCGGCGTGTCGCGCGAAGCCACCGCTTCCTGCGCCAGCCGGCCGAGCCCGGGCACGGCAAAGACGCTCTCGATGACGACGCTGCCGCCCAGCATCTGCGCCGATTGCAGGCCGAGCATGGTGACCAGCGGCAAGAGCGCATTGCGGGCGACGTGGGCCAACACGATGCGGCGGCGCGACAGCCCCCTGGCGCGGGCGGCGAGGACAAAATCCTGCCGCCAGGCCTCGGCCATGCCGGCGCGCATCATGCGCAGATACAGCGCGAGATAGATGAAGCCGAGCGCGGAAACCGGCAGTACGAGATGGACGGCAATGTCGGCGGCGCGGGCGAAGCCGGTCTTGTCGGAGGCCAGGCTCTCGATGCCACCGATCGGCAGCCAGCGCAAATCGACGGCGAAGACGACGATCAGCACCAGGCCGAGCCAGAAGCCAGGCACGGCATAGAGCGCCAGCGAGCCGACGGACAGGAAGCGGTCGCGAAAACTGCCGGGTCTGGCGCCGGCATAGATGCCAAGTGCCGAGCCCAAGCCAAAGGAGAGCGCGGTGGCGCTGACCATCAGAAGCAATGTCGTCGGCAGGCGCTCGAGGATGACTTCGCGGATCGGTCGCGAGAAGGTGACTGACTGGCCGAGGTCGAGATGCAGCAGCGCCCAGAGATAGTTGGCGAGCCGTGTCAGTTCCGACTGGTCGAGGCCCCAGCGATGACGCAGCAATTCGATCATGCCGGCATCGCCACCGGTCGAGACGATATACGCGTCGACGGCGTCACCGGGCGCGGCTTCGAGCAAAAGGAAGGTGCCGATGATGACGATCAGCAGCACGAAGATGCTGCCGACGAGACGGCGGCGAATGAGGGTGAGGGCGCGGGTCATGGCGAAATGGCGCCGCCCGCAAGCATTTGAAGTTGCGCTCTACGGCGCCCCCCTCTGTCCTGCCGGACATCTCCCCCACAAGGGGGGAGATCAGCTGTCATCGCTGCCTTCGCCAATCTCCAACGTTGCAGGACTGAGCGGGCGGCAGAAACTGCCAATCTACCCCCTCGTGGGGGAGATGTCCGGCAGGACAGAGGGGGGCGCGAAGGAACTCTCATCCCTGATGATGAGCACTCGCTCAAACGATGCGCAAGCATCGCGTGCGGATCGCGCTAGCCCGCCAGATACGTGTCCGCCCAGTTCGAAACCGCCCAGCGCGGATTGTTGGCGATATTCCCCACAGTGTCGCGCGCGACGCTGATAAAACTCCACTCCGCAACGTTGATCAGCGGCAGGTCGGCGGCCACCTCCTTCTGGAATTCCTTGTACAGATCGGTGCGCGCTGCGGTGTCGAGCGTTTCCGATGCCTTGGCGATCAGCGCATCGAGCGCATCGTTCTTGTAGCCGCCCTGGTTGGAGAACGGCACGCCGTCCGGAATGCCGCTCTGCACCAGGATGGTGGTCGAGATCGCCGGGTCGCCGCGGAACACTGGCGGGCCGACGGCGAGGTCGAAGGCGTGGTCGGTGTAGACCGCCTTGATGTGCGCGGGCGCATCGTTGTTGACGATCTCGGCGTCGATGCCGATCGCAGCCAGCGCCTGGCGCAGATAGTCGCCGAATTGTTTGGTCTCGTTGAAATAGGGCGCCGGCAGGAGTTTGAGCGCAAAGCGCTTGCCATCATCGGCTTTGGCGTAGCCGGCCTCGTCGAGTAGTGCGTTGGCCTTGGCGACGTCGAATGGATAGGTCGGCACGTCGGCGGTGTAGAATTGCGGATCGTTCTTCGGCACCGGGCCGGTGGCGGTCGCGGCATAGCCGAGGAACACCGTCTTGACGACGAAGTCCTTGTCGATGGCATGCGCGATGGCCTGGCGCACCTTCACGTCGGCCAGTTCCTTGCGGCGGTGGTTGATCTCGACGATGAGTTGGTAGGTTAGCCCCTCATAGCCCTTGGAGATGACCTTCAGGCCCGGCACCTTGGAGATGCGGTCGAGGTCGGCCAGCGGCACCGCGGAGAAGGCGGCGAGCTGGATCTCCTCGGCCTCGAGCGCGGCCGCGGCCGAGGTGCGGTCGGGCAGCACCTGATAGATGATCTCGTCGAGATAGGGCTCGTCCTTGCCCCAGTAGTCGGCATTCCTGGTCAGCTTGTAATACTGGCCGGGCTTGTACTCGCCGAACTTGAACGGGCCGGTGCCGATGGGCTCATTGTTGGCCGGGTTGTCCTCGATCTTGCCGACCTCATAGACATGCTTTGGCACCACGCTCGACAGCGCCGGCAAGGCGTTGCGGATGAGCTGGAACGGAGTCGGCTTGGCGAATTTGAGTACGGCGGTGAAGTCGTCCGGGGTATCGACGCTGGCCAGATCCTTGAACACGGTGCGGCCGAGATTTTGCAGCGGCTTCCAGATCTGCAGCGCCGAGAAGGCGACGTCGGCCGAGGTGAACGGCTTGCCGTCATGCCATTTGACGCCCTCGCGTAGTTTGAATGTCACGGAGAGCCCATCGGCGGCGCCTTCCCAGGAGAGCGCCAGACGCGGCTCGAGCCCATCCTTGCCGTCAAACGAGGCCTCGGCCAAGGTCTCGACGATCTTGCTGGAGATGAAGAAAACGCCGTTGGAGGCGACAATCGCCGGATTGAGATTGCGCGGTTCGGAATCGGCGGCGAGCACGAGGCGGCCGCCCTTCTTCGGCGTCTGCGCCCAGCCAATCGACGGCATGGCGGTGGAGGCAAGCAACAGGGCTGAGCCCGAAAGCAGCGTGCGTCTGGAAATATCTGACATGATCGAACTCCGTCCTCTCCGCGACCCTGCCGGGCGCGCCAATCCCTCTCGGATACCAGCGGGTCCGCCAGCCTCCTTGTAGCGCCGATTATGGGCCTTGTCCGGGGTTTCGCCAGAGACGGAGTTGGCGCATCCTTGCTTGGCTTTGAAATTTTCATCCGCTGGACCAGTTAGAAGCAGTGGCTCCAACCGATCATCCTGGTAGGACCAGATAGGCTGGGTAGCCGACGAATGACGACTTGGTGACCGGCTCGGTTACGCCATTTCCCTGTTTCTGGCTGGACCAGAGTGAGCAAAATGGTGCAGATTTGATCGAGCCAAGGGATCAGGCGCAACGCGACCGACGATCTCAAGCAATCAGGGAGAGAGATATGAACATTGCTCCGGGCAAGAATGCCGTCAGCAATATCCCGTTCGACCAGGTACGGGTCGACCGGCTGATGGAGGAAGCCGGCATCGATGTGCTGCTGGCGACGTCCAAGCACAACACGCAGTACCTGCTCGGCGGCTACAAGTTCATCTTCTTTGCCGCCATGGATGCGATCGGCCACAGCCGCTATCTGCCCGTTGTCGTCTACGAGAAGGGCGGGCCGGAGCATGCGGCGTATATCGGCAACCGCATGGAGGGCGCCGAGCACCAGAACAACCCGTTCTGGACGCCGACGCTGCATACAGCTTGCTGGGGCACGCTCGACGCCGCCAATCTTGCGGTGGAGCATATCAGCAAGATCGGCAAGGCGGGCGCGCGCATCGGCATCGAGCCGGCCTTCCTGCCATCGGACGCCTATGCGCTGATCCGCAAGGCGTTGCCGGACGCCAAGCTGATCGACGCGACCGACATGCTGGAGCGCATGCGTGCCATCAAGACAGAGGCCGAACTGGAAAAGCTGCGCATCGCTTCCGAGCTGATCACCGATTCCATGCTGGCGACCATCCAATGGGCGCGCGAAGGCACCACCAAGGCCGATATTATCGAGCATCTGCGGCGCGAGGAAACCAATCGCGGCGCGCATTTCGAATATTGCCTGCTGACGCTCGGCTCCAGCCACAATCGGGCGGCGTCACCGCAGGCGTGGAAGAAGGGCGAGGTGCTGTCGATCGATTCCGGCGGCAATTACCATGGCTATATTGGCGATCTCTGCCGCATGGGCATTCTCGGTGAACCCGATGCCGAACTGGAAGATCTGCTGGCCGAGGTCGAGACGGTGCAGCAGGCGGCCTTCTCCAAGGTCAAGGCAGGCACCATCGGCGGCGACATGATTTCGCATGCCGAGGGGGTGCTGAAGGCCTCCAAGGTTGCGCCCTATACGGATTTCTTCGCCCACGGCATGGGGCTGATCACGCATGAAGCGCCGTTCCTGATGACCAACCATCCGGTGACGTACGAAGGCACTTACGCCGCCAAGCCGCTGGAAACGAACATGGTGCTGTCGGTGGAGACGACCATGCTCCACCCGACGCGAGGGTTCATCAAGTTGGAGGATACGCTGGCGGTGACGGATACGGGGTATGTGATATTCGGGGATCGGGCCAGGGGGTGGAACAGGGGTGGGATTTCAAGGGCCGAAAAGTAGGCGCCGCCCCTCATCCGCCTGCCGGCACCTTCTCCCCGTAGAACGCGGAGAAGAGGGCAGCTTCGGCGATTTGCGAAATCGTTGATGACAGTGTCTTTCTCCCCGTCACTATACGGGGAGAAATGTCCGGCAGGACAATGAGGGGCGGCGCTGCCCTATAAGGCTATTTCCCACCCGCCGGGATCAGCCTGAAATCCGGCAGCTCCCGCAGCACCAGTTCCGGCCCGGCCGGCGAGTAAACGACGAAGAGCTGCATCGGCCCGTCACCCGTATTCAGCGTCGAATGAAACCGGCTTTCCGGCACATAGATGGTGCAGCCGGGCCCGACTCTCGCCACCACCGGGTTGCCGTTCTCGTCCTCGACCATCTGCTCGCCATTGCCTGAGATGACGAAGATGATCTCTTCCGCGCCGGGATGATTGTGGCGGGTGTGGCCCTTGCCTGAGGGCAGGTCGACGACGCCGCCGGAAAAGCGCGTCGCGCCATTCACTTCCGGAGCGACCGTCAGCGCCAGCTTGCCCCAGTCGAAGCCGAAGGCGCTGACGTCCTTCGGGTAGACAAACACCTTGCTCTTGTCGGTCATCTCTCATCCCTTCTTTTCTTCTGGTCGTGCAGCGTGACGGCTTTGAAATCCGCCGTCTGCCTGGCGATCGCGGCTTCCGCCGGCAGCCGTTCCATCGAGCTTGCGCCATAGAAGCCGTGCAGGCCTTTGCAGCGATCGAGAATGTAGCGGGCGTCGTCCGGCATCGAGATCGGTCCGCCATGGCAAAGCAGGATGACGTCCTTGCGCACCGAACGCGCGGCGTTGGCGATGGCGTCGATCTGGACAACGCAGTCGTCGAGCGACTTGGCCGATGTCGCGCCAATCGAGCCACCGGTCGTCACGCCCATATGGGCGACGATGATGTCGGCGCCGGCTCGTGCCATGGCGCGAGCCTCGTCCGGGTTGAAGACATAGGGCGTGGTCAACAGGTCGAGCTTGTGCGCCTCGGCGATCATGTCGACCTCGAGGCCGAAGCCCATACCGGTTTCTTCAAAACTTTGCCGCATGCTGCCGTCGAACAGGCCGATCGTTGGAAAATTCTGCACGCCGGAAAAGCCCATCGTCTTCAGCTCGGTGAGAAGCAGCGGCATGATGACGAAGGGATCGGTGCCGTTGACGCCGGCTAGAACCGGCGTCTTCTTCACCACCGGCAGCACCTCATAAGCCATTTCCTTGACGATCTCGTTGGCATTGCCGTAGGCGAGCAGGCCGGCGGCCGAGCCGCGTCCGGCCATGCGGTAGCGGCCGGAATTGTAGATGATGATCAGGTCGATGCCGCCGGCTTCCTCGGCCTTGGCCGACAGGCCGGTGCCGGCGCCGCCGCCGACGATGGGCACGCCGTCGGCGATCATCGCCTTGAACTTCTTCAGTATGTCCTTGCGCGGTATGGCGGCCATGTCTGGGCTCTCACTGTCTGGCGATGTCGAGGAAGGCCGCGATTGCGGCCTTGGCAAATTTCGGGTCGTTGATGTGCAGCGGCAGCCGCGTGACGCGGCGCGTGGCATTCGGCTGGATGGTTCGCTCGATGGCGTCGAACAGGATGGCGTCAGCTTGCGGATCGAAGAAGGCGCCGCCCTCGATGTCGAGCGCCGATACGCCTTTTTCCGGGATCAGGAAATGCACCGGTCCCTCGCAGCGGCTCAGCTTCTCGCCGATCCATTCGCCGATCTTGCGGCATTCGTCTGCCGTCGTGCGCATCAGCGTGACGTTGGGATTGTGCTCGTAAAACAGCCGGCCGCGATATTTCTCGGGAATGGTCGGTGGCGCCCAGAAATTGACCATGTCGAGCGCGCCGACAGAACCGACATAGGGGAGCTTGGTGCGAGCAATGGCGCCGAAGCGATCTTCCGTCGCCGGCAACACGCCGCCGAACAGCAGGTCGCAGACCTCCGTCGTGGTGATGTCGATGACGCCGGAGAGCAGGCCACTGTCGGCGAGCTTCTCCATCGAGCGGCCACCGGTGCCGGTGGCGTGGAAGACCATGCAGTCGTAGTTTACCCGGAGCTGGTCGGCGATGGCCGTCACGCAAGGGGTGGTGACGCCGAACATGGTCAGCCCGAGCGCCGGCTTGCCGGTTGCAGCCGGCGCGGGTTTCGACGCCATGCCCGCGATGGCCTGCGCCGCATTGTGCAACACCGTGCGGGAGAGCCGGTTCAGTCCCGCCATATCGGTCACCGAGGGCATCATGATGATGTCGGAGACGTCGACATAGGGCGCTGTGTCGCCGGAGGCGAGTGTCGAGACCATGATCTTCGGGACGCCCAGCGGCAGCGCGCGCATGCCTGAGGTGACGATCGAGGTACCGCCGCCGCCACCGATGCCGATAATGCCGGCTACGTCGTCGCGGGACAGGATGAAGCTGGTGAAGGCGGCGCCCATTCCGGCCACCGCGGTACCGCGGTCGTCGATGCCGAGCACGGCGCTAGCTCCGCCCGGGTGATGCGCGGCGACCTCGCTGGCTGGAATATCGACCGGCACGGTGGCGCCGCGCGTGCCGATGTCGACGCGGGCTACCGAACTGCCGGTGGCGGCAATCGTATCGGCCAGGAAGGCAAGTTCTTCGCCCTTGGTGTCGGCTGTGCCCACCACATAGATGCGTTTCATCGCGTTCTCCCATCGCCGGCTGACCCCGCGTTGAGCCGCCCGCCGCTCACTTGCCCGGCCCTTCGTTGAACGAAGGCCATTGCAATTTTTTGAGACGCGCGTATCGTATTGACATGGATGTCTCACGTCAACAAGCTGCAACAGGCGACGACGCCAAAGAGGCTGCCGAACGCGGCCCGCGCGCCCGCACGAGGCGGCTGATGCTGGAGACGGCGACGCGGCTGATGCAGGCGGGCGTCACGCCCTCGGTCAGCGAAGTCGCGGAGGCGGCTGAAGTCTCGCGCGCCACGGCTTATCGCTATTTCCCGAGCCAGGCAGCCCTGGTGCATGCCGTGGTCGACGAGGGGCTCGGGCCGATCCTGACCTGGCAATCGGCTTCGAAAGATCCGCAACGCCGCGTCGCCGAATTGTTCGACACGGCCATGCCGCGCATCGAGGCTTTCGAGGCAACCTTCAAGGCAGCGCTGAAACTGTCGCTCGACCAGTGGGCGCAGCACCAGGCGGGCACGCTGGGGGGCGAGCCGCAGTTCACACGCGGCCATCGCGTCCAGCTGCTGAAGGATGCAATCGCGCCGCTCAAGGGGCAGCTGCCGCCGCGCGAATTCAAGCGCCTGGCGCAGGCGCTGTCGATGATGTTCGGCGTCGAAGTGCTGATCGTGCTGAAGGACATATGGGGGCTCGACAGCCGCGGAATGCGCTCGGTCGCGCAATGGGCGGCGGGCGCCTTGGTGCGCGCCGCGATGGCGGAATCGATGACAGAAGCGGATACGGCGCGGCCGGCGGCAGCGGCGAAATAGCGCCAATCTGGTTCGACCAGATTTGAGCGACCACTACCGATGTTAACCTGGATGTGGGTACCGAAACAAGGCTCTCCTATATCAAGGAGTAGGAAAATTAAGGGAAAACAGGCAGATACATGATAAATCCGGTTATGCAAGCTCCGGCCGTGGTCCAAGAAAGAGCTTGACGGCTATCCAAAATTGGTAATACCAGATCAGGACAGAAAAAGCGGATCGAAAGTGAGAGCTGCGGTCCATTTTCCGGCAAAGCACGGAGGCTTGGAACCGGAAAGGTGCGATCTCGGGAACTACCAGGGCCGGCCCCGTTGCCGGCTCGCATGATACGGTAGAATGCGCACAAGGGAGGAAACATTATGCGCAAGACAATGACCAGCCTGCTTGCTGGTATCGGCTTAGTGCTTGCCTGCGGAACGTCCGTTTACGCGCAGGATAAATCGCTCACCATCTTCTGGGCGGAATGGGATCCGGCCAATTACCTGCAGGAACTCGGCAACGAGTACGAGAAGGAAACCGGCGTCAAGATTACGGTGGAAACCACACCGTGGCCCGACTTCCAGACCAAGGCCTTCACCGAGTTCAACGCCCATGGCGATGCCTATGATATGGTCGTCGGCGACTCGCAATGGCTCGGCGCCGGCTCCACCGGCGGCCACTATGTCGACCTGACCGACTTCTTCAACAAGCACAAGGTTGGCGAAGTGATGGCGCCGGCGACGGTGAAATACTACGCCGAATATCCGGGCGGCAGCAGCAAGTACTGGGCCATTCCGCTCGAAGGCGACGCCGTCGGCTGGTCCTATCGCAAGGACTGGTTCGAAGACCCCAAGGAAAAGGAAGCCTTCAAGGCCAAGTATGGCTACGATCTCGACGTGCCGAAGGATTTCAAGGCGATGCGCGACATCGCCGAATTCTTCCACCGGCCGGATCAGAAGAGATACGGCATCGCCATCTATACCGACAATTCCTATGACGCGATGGCGATGGGTTTTGAGAACGCGTTGTTCTCCTTTGGCGGCGAGTTGGGTGACTATAAGACCTACAAGGTCGATGGCTTCATCAACTCCGACAAGGCGATCGCGGCGCTCGACGCCTACAAGGAACTCTACAAGTTCACGCCTCCGGGCTGGGCCAAGTCGTTCTTCGTCGAAGACAACCAGGCGATCACTGAAAATCTGGCCGCGATGAGTATGAACTACTTCGCGTTCTTCCCCTCGCTGATCAACGAGGCGTCCAACCCGAACGCCAAGAACACCGGCTTCTTCGCCAATCCTGCCGGCCCCGGCGGCGACCAGTTCGCCGCACTTGGCGGTCAGGGCATCTCCATCGTTTCCTACTCCAAGAAGCAGGAAGAGGCGACGAAGTTCCTTGAATGGTTCATCAAGGACGAGACCCAGAAGAAGTGGGCAGCGCTCGGCGGCTACACCTGCAGTGCCGCCGTGCTCAAGTCGGAGGAATTCCAGAACGCCACGCCGTACAACAAGGCCTTCTACGAGACCATGTTCAAGGTGAAGGATTTCTGGGCGGTGCCGGAATATGCCGAACTGCTGCAGCAGCTCAACCAGCGCGTCTATCCCTACATGATCGGCGGTGAAGGCACCGCCAAGGAGACGCTGGACGCCCTCGCAGGCGACTGGAACGCGACGTTCAAAAAGTACGGCCGCGGCCAATAGACAATATGCCTCACGGAGGGGGTCTTTGTGCCTCCTCCGTTTTCTTTTTGAAACGGGAGCAGGGTCTTGGCGACCACGATGATCACCACGCTAGACAGATCCTCGCGAGCCGCCGCACGCGGCCTCAGCGACATGTCGATCCGCAATCTCTTCATCATTCCGACGATCCTGTTCCTGATCGTCTTCAACATTTTCCCGCTGATCTATTCGCTGGGCTATTCCTTCACCGATTTCCGCGCGTCGACCAATGCGGCGGCGAATTTCGTTGGGCTGCAGAACTACCGCGACCTGCTCGACGACCCCTATGTGTGGTCCAATTTCGCCATCACCGCGAAATACGTCATCATCTCGGTCGCCGGTCAGCTGCTGGTCGGCTTTGGCGTCGCCATGCTGCTCAACCGCGACATTCCGCTGAAGGGCTTGCTGACGACGCTGCTTCTGTTGCCGATGATGCTGTCGATGGCGGTCGTCGGCCTGTTCTGGAAACTTCTCTACGATCCGTCTTTCGGCATCATCAACTATGCGCTCGGCCTCGGCACCTTCGAATGGCTATCGAATCCGAAAATGGCGCTCTATGCGGTGGCGCTTACCGACATCTGGATGTGGTCGCCCTTCGTCATGCTGCTTTCGCTGGCCGGTCTCTCGGCGGTGCCGAAGCATCTCTACGAAGCCGCCGCGATCGACCGCGCCGGGCCGTTCTACACCTTCTTTCGCATCACGCTGCCTTTGGTCGCGCCGATCCTGATGATCGCAGTCATCTTCCGCACCATGGAGGCATTCAAAACATTCGATCTCGCCTACATCCTGACCAGCCAGCCGACGGCCGAACTTATCTCGATCCGGCTTTACAAGATGGCGTTCCAGGAATGGCAGACCGGGCGCTCCTGCGCACTCGCCTACATCGTGCTGATCATGGTGCTGGCCATCACCAATATCTACGTCAAATACCTCAACAAGGTGAAGGAGCGCTGAGATGGCCGCCGTGCGCACTTCGTCCGAAATCGGCTTCAATCGCGTTGCAATTGTCGCCGTCCTGTTGGTGACGATCATCTTCCTGGCGCCGATCTACTGGATTGCCTCGACGGCGTTCAAGCCGCGCAATCTCGCCACCACCATCCCCCCGACGGTCGTCTTCCAGCCGGAAATATCACCCTTCGTCAAACTGTTCACCAAGCGCTCGCAGCTACGCAACCCGGCGTCGCCGGAGGAGTATGCAGCCGCTCCCTGGTGGGAGCGCGTCGTCTTCGACGGCGGCGAAAAGATCGTGCGTGACGGCAAGGGCCAGGTGCAGTGGTCCGGCTATCCGAGCCGCTTCATGAACTCGTTGATCGTGGCCATAACCTCGACGGTGCTGGCGGTTGGCATGGGCACCTTCACCGCTTACGGCTTCTCGCGCTTCAAGGTGAAGGGGGAGGCGGATCTGCTCTTCTTCATCCTGTCGACGCGCATGCTGCCGCCGGTGGTCGTCGCCATCCCCATGTTCCTGATGTACCGGGCGGTCGGCCTCAACGATTCCCACCTCGGCCTGATCATCCTCTACACCGCTTTCAACCTGTCCTTCTCGGTCTGGCTGATGAAAGGCTTCATGGACGAGATCCCGAAGGAATACGAGGAGGCCGCCCTGGTCGACGGCTACACGCGCATGGAAGCCTTCTTCAAGATCGTGCTGCCCGAGGCCGCAACCGGCATCGCCGCCACCGCCGTGTTCTGCTTTATCACGGCGTGGAACGAATATGCCTTCGCACTGATCATGACCAGCCGCCGTGCCCAGACAGCACCGCCCTTCATCCCCAGCCAGGTCGGCTCCGGCCTGCCGGACTGGACGGTGATTGCGGCAGGCACTTTCCTGTTCCTGCTGCCGGTCGCGATCTTCACCTTCCTGCTCCGCAATCATTTGTTGCGCGGCATGTCGTTCGGAGCGATCCGCAAATGAGCTTTCGCACCATCAACCAGAAATATCTCGAACCCGGCTCGCAGATCCTGATGGTGCTCGGCATCGTCGCGCTCTGCCAGCCCTGGAACATGCTGCTGCACTCATACGGCCTGACCATCATCCTGATCGGCCTGATCGGCTTCAACATCACCTCGAAGATCGCGCCGGAAGAGAAGGCCGGCACTGGCCACGGCGCGGACGAGCCGGCGCGAAATCCGGGAGCACCGCATTGACCCAGATCGAGCTTCGTGGCGTTCAGAAATTCTTCGGCGCCGTCCAGGTCATCAAGGACCTCAACCTCAAAATCGACGACAACGAATTCATCGTGTTGCTCGGCCAGTCAGGCTGCGGCAAGACGACGACGTTGCGCGCCATTGCCGGGCTGGAGACGATCGATGGCGGCGATATCCTTATCGACGGCAAGCCGGTGCAGCATCTCAAGGCCGCCGACCGCGACATCGCCATGGTGTTCCAGTCCTTCTCGCTCTATCCGCATATGAGCGTCTACGAGAATGTTGCTTTCCCACTCAGGGCAACGCGAAAGAGCAAGGCTGAGATCGACCAGGAAGTGCGCTCGGTCGCCAAGACGCTGCAGATCACTGACCTCCTGGCCAAGAAGCCGTCGGCTCTGTCAGGCGGCGACATGCAGCGCGTCGCTATCGGCAGGGCGCTGGTGCGGCGCCCGAAGGCGATGCTGATGGACGAACCGATCGGCGCGCTCGACGCCAAATTGCGCGAGGAGATGCGCGCCGAGATCAAGCGGCTGCACATCAAGCAGGGCTCGACCACCATCTATGTCACGCATGACCAGATCGAGGCGATGAGCCTCGCCGATCGCATTGTCATCATGCATGAGGGCGTGCTGCAGCAGGTCGGCTCGCCAGACGAGGTCTATTCGCATCCGGCCAATCTGTTCGTGGCGCAGTTCGTCGGCAGCCCGGTGATGAATGTCGCCGATGCGTCGGTCGCAGAAACAGCGTCCTCGGCCTCGGTCACGGTCGGTGGTGCTGCCGCCGGTTTCGAATTCCCGCGGGCTCTTCTGTCCAGGCTCAACGGCCATGCCGGTGGCCAGCTGGCACTCGGCATCCGGCCTGAAGGCGTGCTGGTGCGCCATGAAGCGGCGGAGGGCTTCCTGCCGGTCGAGACGCAGATCGTCGAGCCCCTCGGCTCCTTCGACATTGTCGACCTCAAGGTCGGCACCAAGATGCTGCGCGCCCGCACCAAGAGCGGCTTCGTCGGCGGGCCTGGCGAGAAAGTGTTCGCCCGAATCGATCCGACGCAGGCGCATTTCTTCGACACGGCAAGCGGCAAGTCGCTTGGAGTGAGGCTCTGATGGCGCATATCCAGCTCAAGAATATCTCGAAGAGCTTCGGCAACCACACGGCGTTGACCGGGCTCAATCTCGAGATCGCCGATGGCGAGTTCTTCGTGCTGCTCGGCGAGACGGGAGCCGGCAAGACGACGACGCTGCGCATGGTCGCCGGCCTCGAAAAGCCGAGCGAAGGCCAGGTGTTCATCGACGGCGTCGATGTCGCCGACTGGGGTGCGGCCGAGCGCGACGTGGCGCTTGTGCTACAGCAATATTCGCTCTACCCGCGCTATACCGTGCGCGAGAACCTGGAATTCCCGCTGAAGCCGAAGATCCGCCGGCTGCCCGATGCCGAGATCAAGGACCGCGTTGCGCGAGCCGCCAAGACACTGCGGATCGAACATCTGCTCGACCGCAAGACCGATCGCCTCTCGGGCGGCGAGATGCAGCGCGTCTCGATCGGCCGCGCCATCGTGCGCAAGCCGCGTGTGTTCCTGATGGACGAGCCGCTGTCGGCGCTCGATGCCAAATTGCGTGAGGCACTTCGCACGGAACTGAAGAACCTGCAGATACAGCTCGGCGCCACCTTCCTGTTCGTCACCCACGACCAGATCGAGGCGATGTCGATGGGCGACAAGGTCGGGGTGTTGAACCACGGCCGCATCGTCCAGACCGGCACGCCGCACGAGATCTACAACAATCCGCGCGATACCTATGTGGCGAGCTTCGTCGGCTCGCCGCCGATGAACCTCATCGACGGCCGGCTGGTGGATAATCGCGCGGTGATGGCGCCGATGAATTTCGAGCTGCCGCTTTCAGGGGGAGCCAAGGGTTTTGGAGGGGCGAAAGCGGGCGCGGCGACCGAAGGGCGCCCGCTCGTCTTCGGCATCCGTCCGGAAGACGTCTATCTGGAGAGTGGTGCACCGGTCGAGGCGCGCGTCCACGATGTCGAGAACCATGGCGTGGAAAAGATCCTGACGCTGCGGGTCGGCGACACGACGCTACGCGCCACCGTGCCGGCCAGGACCGATGTGGCGATCGAGCAATCGGTGCGCTTCGCGTGGAATGCGGACAAGGTCGTGCTGTTCGACAAGGGCAGCGGCGTAAGCCTGCGCCACGCCAGCTAGGCTCCTGCAGACTTAAGCCGGCGCCAATCCGCTGGCGAAAATCTGCAGGCGCCTTCTATTTCTGGAAATAGGTCTCGTAGGGCGTGTCGTTGATCAGCAGGATCACGCACTCCGTCTCCGACAGGCAGGCGTCGTCGTGCATCTCATTGGCCTTTTGGGTCCAGTAGGACCCTGGCGGCAGTTCGACCTTGGTCGCTTCGCCGCTGTCCATCTGCCAGTGCGCCCACAGCCCCTTGATGACCACCGCGCGGTAGTCGGCGGTGTGCGCATGGACCGGTGCGCGCCAGTTGCCGGGAACTTTCAGCAAGGTGCCGGCCGGCCCCTTGGCCCGCTCGCCCCATAATGGGCCAAGGCGATGCGGCTGGTCCGGCACTTCGGCGACATAGGGGATCTTGTCGGCCGGCAGGTAGCTGTCCTCGAGGGCGAAGGCGCGAGCGGGAAAGATGCACAGAATGGCGAGCGCTAGAAACGCAGAGCGACTGGACATGGTGGGTTCCTCCGCCTGCCAGACTATGGAGGTTGGTCTCGCCTGCAATGACATGCCGTCCAAAAGGTTTGGCAATTTCTCCAGCCGCAGAGGGGCTGGCGAGACGTCCCCGAATCTTACGGGTGGATGTCGCCGCCGCCGGTGTTGCGCAGATGGCTCGGCGCCACGCCCATCACCCGCTTGAAGGCGCGGCTGAAGGAAGCTTCCGAATCGTAACCCAGCTTCGCCGCTGCCACCGACACTCTCAAACCGTCGCGAGTAAGCCATTGCCGGGCCTGGTGCATGCGCACGCGCAGCACATATTTGGCCGGCGTTTCGCCGACGACGGTGGCAAAGCGCTGGGCGAAGGCGGAGCGCGAGGCGCCCATCAGCCTTGCCAGCGCCTCGACAGTCCAGTCGCGGTCGGGCTGCAGGTGAATGGCGGCGAGCACCTTGCCGACATCGGGATTGCGCACGGCGGCAATCCAGCCGGAGGCATCGCCGCAGCCATTCTCCACCCAGGAGCGGATGATGGTGGCGGCGAGCACGTCAGCAAGACGCGCCAGAATGCCGCCGGAGCCGACCCGGTCCATCGTCACTTCACCGGCCATGGCATCGAGCAAATGCTGGATGCCCGGCGCGTTGGTCATGAGCTTATGCGCCTGCATCAGATTGGGCATCATGTCGAGCAGCGGGTGCGAGCCGTCGAGGTTGAAGTGCATGCTGCCGCAGAACAACAACGTCTTGCAGCCATCGCAGCCGTTGGAGACGTCGTAGATGTTCTCGCATACCGGTTCGATCGAGTAGCGGCCGATCGGAACGGGTGGCACGCCTGGCGCGCTGGCCAGAATATGCTCGTCGCCGCGCGGGATTAGCAGCGCGTCGCCGACCGACAGTTCGATCCACTCCTTCGACGGCGAGAACAGCCAGCAGCTTTGCTGTCCAATGAAATGGAACCGCGCCGCTTTCTGCGCGGGAAAGGATACGGCCCAGGGCGCGCCAAGCACGCAGCGGCCATAGTCGACGCCGTCGAGGCGCAAGCCGCGCAGCATGTCGGTCAGCGGGTCGCCGGACGCGGGTAAAACGGCTTTGGACGAATTGTAGTTCATTTCGGTGTTTCTAACATGGAAACTCCAGACCGTCACTCCCTATGTTGCAGTGCAGCCAAATGTTGCGCCGCAAACAGACCGGAGACTGACCATGGCCGACTCCTCGACAGGCGTCATCGACGCCACGCTTCTGAACCCCGCGGAAGCCCATGAACGAACCGAGCCTGTCTGGGGCGCCGTGGTCTCGCTGGCGCTTGGTGTGTTCGGCCTCGTTACAGCAGAATTCCTGCCCGCCAGCCTGTTGACGCCAATGGCTGCCGATCTCGGCGTCAGCGAAGGCGTGGCCGGACAGGCGGTGACAGCGACTGCTGTCGTCGGCGCCATCGCCGCACCCACCATGGCCATCATCACCAGGCGAGTGGACCGCCGGCTGGTGATGTGGATGCTGTCGAGCTTCCTGATCGTCTCCAATCTTCTTGCGGCCTTTGCCTGGTCGCTGCCCATGCTGCTTATCGCCCGCGTCATACTCGGCGTTGCGCTTGGCGGCTTCTGGGCGATGTCGGCGGCCATGGCGCTGCGCCTGGTGCCGATGCGGCTGATGCCGCGCGCCATGTCGATCATCCTGACTGGCGTTTCGCTGGCCACCGTCACCGCCGCGCCGGTCGGCGCCTATGTCGGCGACATCTGGGGTTGGCGCACGGCGTTCATGATCGCGACCATCGTCGGCGGGCTGGCGCTGCTGGTGCAGCTGGTCACGATCCCGCGGCTACCGCCCGTGGGGGTGGCGAGCTTCCACACCTTGCTCGAAGTGCTGGAGCGGCCGTCGATCCGGGTGGCGCTGCTGGTCGTTCTGCTCGTCGCTTCCGGCCACTTCGCCGGCTTCACCTATGTCCGCCCGTTCCTTGAGAAGGTTCCCGTGCTGCACATCGAAACGATCTCGCTGGTGCTGCTCGCCTATGGTATTGGCGGCTTCTTCGGCAACATCGTCGGCGGCATCGTGGCCGAGCGCAGCCTCAAGGCGGCTGTGGCGCTCGCGCCGCTGCTGATTGCTCTGGCCGCAGCCTCGATGCTGGTCTTCGGCGCTTCGCCGACGATCGCTGCCGCTTCGGTTATGGCCTGGGGCCTTGCCTTCGGCGCGGTTCCGGTCGGGCTGCAGAGCTGGCTGGTGCGGGCGGCGCCCGACCAGGCCGAAAGCGCGGGCGGGCTGATGGTGTCGACCTTCCAGGTGGCGATTGCGCTGGGCGCTGTCTTCGGCGGCCTGCTGGTCGACAATGCCGGTGTGGCCAGCGCCTTCGCCTATTGCGGCGCTGCGACCTTGCTGGCGGCGATCCTGGTGTTCGCGCGCGGCCCGAAAAGTGCCCAATAACCTCAGCCAAAATCCATCACAGTCTCAAGCAACGGCCGACAGCCATCACGGTTGTCGGGCCGTTGTTGAGAGGTTACCGACTGTTCAGACCGAGCGGCCGTCGAAGTCGAAGACCGGCAGGGAGGATGGGTCGATATCGGCGACGCAGTGGATGTTGATATAGGCACTGCGTTCACTGCCTTCGCGAACATCCTCGGCAAAGGGATGGATGCCGCAGGTGCGGCAGAAGCGATGCGCCATCGCATGATTGCCGAATGTGTAGGTGCCGAGATCATCACCCCAGGCCAGCACGGTCAGGCTGGCATGCGGGATAGCGCATAGAAGCGCGCCCTTGCGCGAGCAGATCGAACAATTGCACCGCACGGCGCCGGTCAGCTCTGCCTTGAATTCGAACGCCACCTTGCCGCAGTGGCAGCTGCCTTTGTACAGCATCAGTCTCTTCCTATCGCTGGCAGGTGCAAAGGCACGCTGGCCGGGTTATCCCTTCCGCAGGCCCAACCGGCCGCTTGAACTCTCTGTGCTTGCTTTAAAGACGTTGCATCCTGGCGGAGTCCGACATCGACATGCAATCTATCCGCGATCATCTCGAAATCATCCTGTCACGTCTTGCCAATCGTGCGGCAGAAGAGAAGGTCTACACCAAGGTCTATGCCGGAGCCGCGCGGGCCGCGGCCGATGCCAGCGATGCTCGCAAACGGGCCGGCGTGAGCCTCGGGCCACTCGACGGCACCGTTGTCTCGATCAAGGATCTGTTCGATGTCGCCGGCGAGCCGACCACGGCCGGCTCGCTGATGCTAAGGGACACCGCACCTCGCCGGCACGACGCGGCAATCGTCAACCGGCTGCGGCAGGCCGGCGCTGTCATCATCGGCAAGACCAACATGACCGAATTCGCCTTCACCGCGATCGGCGACAATCTGCACTATGGCACACCCGGCAATGCCGCCGACGCCAGCCGCATTCCCGGCGGCTCGTCCTCGGGCGCCGGCGTTTCCGTGGCCGAGGGCACGTGCGACATCGCCATCGGCTCCGACACCGGCGGCTCGGTGCGCATCCCGGCGTCGCTGAACGGCGTCGTCGGCTTCAAGCCGACGGCGCGGCGGGTGCCGTTGACCGGCGCCTATCCCCTGTCAGCGACGCTGGATTCGATTGGGCCGCTCGCGCTGAGCGTCGCTGCCTGCGCGGTCGCCGACGCCGTCATGTCAGGGGACGAACTCCCGCCGCTGCATCTGCCGCTGTCAATTGCCGGCCTCCGCGTCGGCGTCCCGCGCGGTGTACTGTTCGACGAGACGGAACCGGAGGTCGCGGCAGGCTTCGAGCGATGCTTGCGCGCGCTGGAGCAAAGCGGCGTGCACGTCGTCGACCTGTTGATCGACGACTTGATTGCCGAGATGCGCACGGCGACCAAACGCGCCTCGATCGCGTCGATGGAAGGTGCCGAGGTTCATGCCGACTGGCTGTCCGTCGGAGCATCGGTGCCGGTGGACCCGCATGTCAGCGGGCCGCTTTCGCGAGCACTCGCTATCCCTGCTTCGGTCTATATCAGGACCATCCGCCGTCGTGGCGAGCTAGCCGCCGCCATGGCCGAACGGCTGGCGTCGATCGACGTGCTTGCCCTGCCGACCGTGCCGATCGTCGCGCCCTCGATCGCCACAATGGCCAGCGACGAAGCGCTGCGCAACAAGTGCGAGGGACTGCTGTTGCGCAACACCCAGGTTGCCAACCAGTTCGACCTTTGCGCCATCTCGCTGCCGATGCCTGATATGACGTTGCCGGCCGGGCTGATGCTGGTGGCGCGCAACGGCCATGACCATCATTTGCTGCGCATCGCGGCTGAAGTCGAAAGGCTGCTCGGGTCGTGACTGGCGTCAGCGCGCCGCGCAGCGCTTGCGCTCGGTTTTCCTGGAAGCGCGTTCGATGTTGGTAGCGACCAGCATCGGCGGATCGTTCGCCTCACCGCGATGCTGGATCGATCCTCGAACGACGAGCTTTCCTGCATGGAGCTTGTCCGAGAGGTCAGGTGCCGATCTGTCCAGTGGCGGCAATTCGGTGGTGTTGAGAGAAACGCCTTTAATGATCTTGCCGGTGGTCAGATCGAGCGCATTGCCCGACGGGCAGGGCGCCATCATGCAGACAATCCCATTGCTGCAATAGACATAACCGCTGTCGGCCAGAGCGATCGACGGCAATGCCGTGATCGAAGATGTGACGATAGCGAGGAGGGCGGGGCGAAGACTGGACATGGTTCAACGTCCCGGAGAATTGGGGCGAAAGCGCGATACGGCTCACGTGTCTGCCGGAAACCGCCTGCGGTAATGTTCGACCACGTCGGGATTGCGCAGATTGACTGGCAGCCGGTTGGCCAGCACCAGCAGCGTCTCGCCGGCAGCACCCACACCCATGCGCATCATCGACTGCTCGGTAATGCCCGCCATATGCGGGGTGACAATGACATTGTCGAAGCCGAAATAGGGGTGATTTGCCGGCAGCGGCTGCGTGGCAAAGACGTCGAGCGCGGCGCCGCCAATGCGGTCCTTGCGCAAGGCCTCGATCAGCGCGTCGTCATCGATCACGGGCCCGCGCGAAATGTTGATCAAAAGCGCGTCGGGCTTCATGCGGGCGATGCGCTCGCGGTTGATCAGGCCGCGTGTCTCCGGCGTCAGCGGGCAGCACAACACGATGATGTCGCTCTGTTCGACCAGCGCGTCGATCGACAGGAAGCCGATCCTGTCGGGAGCCGGCTGCATGCTGCGCGTCGTCGCCACCACGTTGAGGCCGAAGCCGTGCGCGGCGATATGGCCGACCGCCTGGCCGATGGCGCCGAAGCCGATAATGCCGATCGTCTTGCCGGCAAGCTCGCTGGCATGGCTGGCGTGGTCGCGGCCGGCATTCCAGCCCTTGGCGCGCAGGTCGCGGTCGACCGAGCGGAAGCGGCGAAGCAAAGCAAGGGCTGCGAACATCACATATTCGGCGACCGAGCGCGCATTGACCGCCGGCACATTGGCGACCAGCACGCCGGCCGCGGCGGCGGCCTCCATCGGCACCATGTCGAGGCCGGCGCCGTGACGGACTGCTGCCCGAAGCTTCGTTGCGTTTTCGAACAGCGCCGGCGGCAGCGGCGCGCGCACGATGATGACGTCGGCGTTCTTCGCTTCCGCGGTCAGTGTTTCTGCGTCAAGCGCGGAGGCGACGACGAGTTCGCCGGCACCGACCAGCATGGCGGAGGCACGCGGATGCAGCGTGTGCGTCGACAGGATTCTGGGCATGGAGCTCTCGTTCTTAGTCGCAATTCCCAAGGGAAGGCGCTGCGCGCTTTTCCCGGGAAAACCGTTTCACACTTTTCCTGGAATTGCTCTAGACCTTTTCGAGCGTGGAGTTTTTCTGCTCCATGCCCCGGCCCTCGATGATCCCCTTCCAGTAGCTTTCCGCGCCTTGCAGATGGGCGCTCATCAGCGCCTGGGCGAGATTGCCGTCGCGGCGCAGCAGCGCCTCGTAGATCTGGATGTGCTCGGCATGCGAGCGCACCGAGCGCTCGGGGTCGTTGAAGTAGATCGGCAGGCGCAGCTCGCCCATCAGATAGTAGACGCTGCAGATGTTGTGGAAGACGCCGTTCTTGGTCGCCCGCACGATTTCGAGATGGAATTCGCGGTCCTCCTTGGCGAGACCCTCGCCGGCGGCGATGCGCTCCTCCGAGGCTTTCAGGATCTCGCGCAGGCGCTCGAAATTCTCCTCTGTGGCGCGCGAACAGGCGAGTTCGGCGGCCTTGATCTCGTGGATCTTGCGCAGTTCGACGGTCTCGTAGATCTGCACCGGATCGAGCGGCAGGCCCGCGCGGGCGAAAAGGGCCAAGGCTTCTACGCTGGCTTGCCTGGTGTCGACATAGATGCCGGATTTGGCGCGGCGCTCGACGATGCGCATGGCTTCGAGAATGGCCAGCGCCTCGCGGATCTGGCCGCGGCTGACGCTGAAATGCTCCGCCAGTTCGCGCTCCGAAGGCGTGCGGCCGGTCTCCTTGTCCGAATGGGAGAACAGATAGGCGGCGAGTTCGGCGAGAAGGTTCTTTTCTTTCATCGTCAACTGCGTTGCGCGTGCGCCTCCAGGAACCGCTCCGAAATGGTGAATCCCAGACCCGGCTTTTCAGGGATCGCTATCATACCGTCTTTTGCTTCGACAGTCTCTTCGACAAGATCGTGGATCATCGGGTTGGCGCCGAGCGAATATTCGACGGTGAAGCTGGCCGGCGAAGCAGCGCAGACATGCAGGCCGGCAAAAAAGCATGGCGCGCCGGCCCACAGATGCGGGGCAAAGCGCAAATTGAAGGCGCTGGCGATGGTGCCGATCTTCATGGCTTCGCTGATGCCGCCGCAAAAGGCCGGATCCGGCTGGAAGATGTCGGCCGATTTCAGCACGGCGAGATCGCGGAAGGCGTAGCGCGTCGCTTCGCTTTCGCCGGTGGCGATCGGGATCGAGCCCGAGGCGCGTACTTCTGCCATACCAGCCTTGTCGTCGGCGATGACCGGCTCCTCGAACCAGGCGAGGTCGAGATCGGCGGCGAGGTGGATGAAACGCTTGGCTTCGGCAACCGTATAGGTGCCGTGGGCATCGACCATCAGTTCGACATCGGGGCCGAGCGCCTGCCGGGCGGCACGGACACGGGCGGCGGAAATGTGCGGGGCGCCGTCCATGGCGCCGACGCGCATCTTCAGCGCCTTGAAGCCGCCCTTGGCGATGTAGGATTTGAGTTGCTCGCCGATGGCGTCGGCGGCAGCCCAGCCGCCGGAGGCGTAGGCCTGCATGCGATCGAGCTTGCGGCCGCCGATAAGTCGCCACACGGGCTGGCCCAGCGACTTGCCGAGGATATCCCACAACGCAATGTCGACGGCGCTGATTGCCGCTACGCTCATGCCGCGCCGCGCCAGTTGCGGCATGGCGTGGCCGGCATGCGCGGCTGTCTCGTGGCGCACGCCATTGTAGAGCATCTCCCAGATGACGCCGATGTCGGCGGGGTCGCGGCCGATCAGCTGCGGCCCGACCTCATGGTTCAGCATGTGGACCAGCGCGCCATAGCTGCCGGCGCTGCCGGCGGCGTTCTTGCCTTCGCCCCAGCCGACCAGCCCGTCATCGGTCTCGATGCGCAGGATGGCGGCATCGAAGGTCGTCACCTGGCCGAAGTCGCTGCGATGCTGCTTCGCGGCTTCGATCGGTATGCGGACCCACCAGGCCTGGACGTTTCTAATGCGCATGGTCATCCCCGGCCCCGCCGCCGGCAGGCGGAAGGGCGCATTCCAAATCGGATCGGCTACTTGATCAGCGGCAATATTGTTTCGGCGGTGATGCGCATCTGGTCGGTGTAGAATTTCTCCGTCAGCACGCTGGAGCCGTGATCCTGGATGAACTTCAACTGCTCCGGCGAGATGTCGACCGGGTGGCGCTCGACCATGTCGGGATAGGGCGCGGCCGGCGTGCGGTCGACAGGCGCGACGAACTCGTTGGTCAGCGCGCCATCATAGCCGACTTCCTTCAGCGTCTGCACGATCCGTGGCCAGTCGATCTGGCCGAGGCCGGCGGCGAAGCGGTTGTTGTCGGCGACGTGGAAATCGAACAGGCGTTTGCCGACCTGGCGGATGGCGTCATAGACGTTAAATTCTTCCATGTGGATGTGGTAGGCGTCGAGGCAGACGCCGCATTCGGGGCTCACCGCATCGGCCAGGGCGAGGGCCTGCGCGCCGCGGTTGAACAGATAGGTCTCGAAGCGGTTGAGCGGCTCGACGGCGATCTTGACGCCGACTTTCTTGGCATGGGTGAAGCATTCGCGGGTGGCGTCGACCACCCACTTCCACTCCTCCTCCTCGGTGCCGTCTGGTACCACCTTGCCGACGGTGGCGGGCACAAGCGTGATGATCTCGCCGTCGAGCTCGCTGATCATGGTCAGCACGTCCTTGACGTACTGCACCGAGCGTTCGCGCTGACCCTGGTCCCTGGCGGCGAGGTTGCGTTCGCCAAGCATCAGCGTCACCGCACCCCAGCAGCGTATGCCATGTTCTTTCAGCAGCGCGCGGGTCTCCTTGGTCTTGTATTGCTCGGGCTCGCCGGAAATCTCGATCGATTCGTAGCCGAATTTCTTGATGCGCTTCAGCGTCACCTCCAACGGCTCCGCGCGCATCCAGTTGTGCGTCGAAAGATGCATGGTCTATCCTTCCCAGAATTCGTCTGTGCCAGTTCGCCTGCGATGCGCCTCACTGAAGCGCGCTTCATGATTCCTCCCCAAGGCGCTCCAGCATTTTTACGCAAACTGGTTCGACCAATTGGGCCTGAATGGAGGTCTACAGCAATTTTTGTCACGCGGCAAGAACTGCCGCCGTGCGATCGCGGCATCCCTTTACTGTATTGATTATGCTTGTATATGTTCCCTATTTCGGGGTGCGCCGCCGGCTGCACTTGCGAGTCAAATGGCTTGACCCATTTCCGCTATTTGGTAATACCAGAATGGCAAGTCGAGAATGCACATCACAAAAGACCAAAGAGGCTGGCCCTGCTTTCATCAGGCGCTATGCTTGGTCCCTGGAAAAATGAATTGGGAGGATGCCGATGCCGTCGACAATGAAAGGTCCGGGGCTGTTTCTGGCGCAGTTCGCGGGCGATGCCGCGCCATTCAATTCGCTGGCTTCGATCACCAAATGGGCGGCTGGTCTCGGCTACAAGGGCGTACAGATCCCGACCTGGGACGCACGCCTGTTCGACCTCAAGAAGGCGGCGTCTTCAAGGACCTATTGCGATGAGGTGAAAGGCATCTGTGCCGATGCCGGCGTCGAGATCACCGAACTGTCGACGCATCTTCAGGGGCAGTTGGTGGCGGTGCATCCCGCCTATGACGCGCAGTTCGACGGTTTCGCCCCGGCCTCGGTGCACAACAACCCGAAGGCGCGGCAGAAATGGGCGGTCGAGCAGATGGAGTTCGGCGCCAAGGCGTCGAAGAATCTGGGCCTGAAGGCTTCGGTGACGTTTTCCGGGGCGCTGGCCTTTCCGTACCTCTATCCCTGGCCACAGCGGCCGGCCGGGTTGATCGAGGAAGCCTTCGTCGAACTTGGCAAACGCTGGAAGCCGATCCTCGACGTCTATGACGAGAATGGCGTCGATGTCGGCTATGAGATCCATCCCGGCGAAGACATCTTCGACGGCGCCACTTTCGAAATGTTCCTCGACGCGGTCGGCGGCCACAAGCGCTGCAACATCAATTACGACCCGTCGCATTTCCTGTTGCAGCAACTCGACTATCTCGAATTCATCGACATCTATCACGAGCGGATCAAAGCGTTCCACGCCAAGGATGCCGAGTTCAACCCGACGGGACGGCAAGGCGTTTATTCCGGCTACCAGAGCTGGACCAACCGCGCCGGCCGCTTCCGCTCGCTGGGCGACGGACAGGTCGATTTCGGCGGCATCTTCTCCAAGCTCACCCAGTATGGCTACGATTCCTGGGCGGTGCTGGAATGGGAGTGCTGCCTGAAGCATCCGGAAGACGGCGCGGCCGAAGGCGCGCCCTTCATCCAGCACCACATCATCCGCGTGACGGAAAAGGCATTCGACGATTTCGCCGGCGGCACAACCGACAAGAAGATGCTGCGCGCGATGATGGGGATCTGACCGGCTTCGCCGGCAGTGGCAGACGCCAAAAGCAGAACGCACAAGACGAGGGAGACGATCATGGTCGGCGCATCGAAAGCTGAAACGGGAGGCGGCCCGATCCGCTATGGCATGGTCGGTGGCGGCCAGGGCGCTTTCATCGGCGCCGTGCACCGGATCGCGGCGCGCATGGACAATGACTTCGTGTTGGTGGCCGGCGCGCTGTCGGCCAATCCCGAGCGCGCCAAGGCTTCCGCCGCCGAACTCGGTCTCGACCCGGCGCGCAGCTACGCCTCCTATGCCGAGATGGCCAAGGCCGAAGCCAAGCGTCCGGACGGCATCGAGGCGGTGGCCATCGTCACCCCGAACAATGTGCACGTCCCGGCGGCGAAAGCTTTCCTCGAAGCCGGCATCCACGTGATCTGCGACAAGCCGTTGGCGACGACTTTGGCTGAGGCCAAGAAGCTTGCCGCGCTGGTCGAAAAGACCGGCAAGGTATTCGTGCTGACGCACAACTACACCGCCTATCCGATGATCCGCCAGGGGCGCGAGATGGTGGCCAAAGGCCAGCTTGGCGATATCCGCATCGTGCAGTCGGAATATCCGCAGGACTGGCTGACCGAAGACCTTGCCGCCACCGGCCAGAAGCAAGCGGCGTGGCGCTCCGATCCCAAGCAGGCAGGGGCGGGCGGCGCGCTCGGCGACATCGGCACCCATGCCTACAATCTCGCGCGCTTCGTCTCCGGGCTGGAACTCGATTCACTGTCGGCCGATCTCGACGCTTTCGTGCCGGGGCGGCAGCTCGACGACAATGTCAACGTCATGCTGCGCTTCAAACCGGTCGGCAGGACGCATCCGGCCAAAGGCATGATCTGGGCGAGCCAGGTGGCGCCCGGCCACGAGAATGGGCTGAAGCTGCGCATCTACGGCTCGAAGGGCGGGCTGGAATGGGTGCAGGCCGATCCGAACTATCTCTGGTACACGCCGTTCGGCCAGCCCAAGCAGCTGCTGACCCGCAATGGCGCCGGCGCGCTGCCGGTCGCCGGCCGCGTCAGCCGCGTGCCGTCGGGCCATCCCGAGGGCTATCTCGAAGGCTTCGCCAACATTTATCAGGAAGCCGCGCGGGCGATCCGGGCTGCACGCAAGAAGGGCGGCAAGCCGGGCAAGGATGTGGTGTTCCCGACCATCGAGGACGGCGTCGAAGGCATGGCGTTTATCGAAGCCTGCGTGAAGTCGTCGAAGAAGAATGGGGCGTGGACGAAGCTTTAGGCGGCGCCTCCCCCTCACCCGGATTGCCAGCCGAATTGCAAAGGGCAATTCGGGACAATCCGACCTATCCCCCTAGGGGAGAGGAGGAGGTGGCGCCGACGCCAAGTCTCTTCTCCCCTAGGGGAGAAGGTGGCCGCGAAGCGGCCGGATGAGGGGGCATGGCGCGAAGTTGGCGACAGAAACCAGCGCGCGCCGTCACATGGGGAGGGAATGTCGATGAAAATCGGCATGTGTATGTTCTTGTGGACGACCAGCGTCTCGAAGAAGCATGAGGCGCTGCTCAGGGACATCAAGGCGACAGGCTTCGACGGCGTCGAAATCCCCGTCTTTGCCGGTGTTCCTGACGACTACAAGATGCTTGGCGAGCTGCTCGACCGCATCGGGCTGGAGCGCACGGCTGTCACGGCGATGGGCGATCCGGGGATGAATCTGATCTCGCCGGATGCGGCGACCCGCAAGGCTGGCATCGACTATATGAAATGGGCCATCGACTGCAGCGTGGCACTCGGTTGCGACAAGCTGAGTGGACCACTGCATTCGACGCTCGGCGCCTTTTCCGGCAGTGGGCCGACGGCGGCCGAGAAAAAACGTTCGGTCGCCTCGCAGCGCGCCATTGGCGACCATGCCGGCAAGAGGAACGTCACCATCGGGCTGGAGGCGCTCAACCGTTTCGAGTGCTACCTGCTCAACACGATGGCCGACCTGTCGGAACATATCGATACGATCGACCGGCCGCACATCAAGGCGATGTACGATACCTTCCACGCCAATATTGAGGAGGCCGACCCGATCGGCGCCTATACGAAGCATCGGCGGAACGTCGTGCATATCCATATCTCGGAGAATGACCGTGGCGTGCCGGGACGCGGCAACATCCCGTGGAAGGAGACGTTTTCGGCGATCCGCAAGAGCGGCTATGACGACTGGTTGACGATCGAGGCGTTTGGCAGGTCGCTCAAGGATTTGGCGGCGGCGACCAAGGTGTGGAGGGATTTTTCGGAGAGCCCGGAGGCGGTTTATCGGGAGGGGTACAGGCATATCAGGGATGGGTGGAAGAAGGCGGCGTAAGCGCGCCGTTCAACAAGCGCCGGCGATCCTCAGCGCCCCCCTCTGTCCTACCGGACATCTCCCCCACGAGGGGGGAGATTGGCAGCTTCCGCGCTTCGCTCAATTCTGCAGCGTTGAAGATTGGCGAAGGTTGTGGTGACGGCTGATCTCCCCCCAAGTGGGGGAGATGCCCGGTAGGGCAGAGGGGGGCGCTGTCCCGCCAACCTCTCGCCGTGTTCGGCGTCACAAGGCTACCCCTGCTCAGCCTGGATCCTGTTGTAATCGTGGATCGTCCGGCTGAGCCTTCGGCGCAGGAAATTCGAGATGTTGTCGAAGACGAACACCACGGCCAGCGTCAAGAGCACCATGTAGAAGACGTTCGCCCAGTTGGAATTGGTGCGCATCGCTTCCCAGAGTTTCAGGCCGATGCCGCCGGCGCCGACGGCGCCGATGATGGTGGCGCCTCTGGTGTTGGATTCCCACTGGTAGAGCGTCTGGCTGATGAAGACCGGGATCACTTCCGGCATCACGCCATAGCGCTGCACCAGCAGGCCATTGGCGCCGGTCGACTTGATGCCTTCGCGCGGCTTGTCGTCGATGTTTTCCAGGCTTTCCGAATAGGTTTTGCCGAGCGTGCCGATCTCGGTGAAGAAGATGGCAGCACTGCCTGCGAGCGGTCCGGGGCCGAAGGCGCGGGTGAAGAACAGCGCCCAGATCAGCATGTCGACCGAGCGCATGAAATCGAAGAAGCGCTTGAGTACCTGGCCGAGCAATCCGCTCGGCGTGATGTTGCGGGCGGCGAAGAAGGCGAGCGGGAAGGCGACGAGGCCGCCGAGCAGCGTGCCGAGAAACGCCATGACGATGGTCTGCAGAAGTTTCGTCCAGACGTCGCCATGCTGCCACTGCGCATTGTTCCAGATGTTGTCGCCGGCGAGCGCCAGGTTGGAAGTGCCTGGCTTCAGCTCAGGCCCGGACCAGATCAGCGAGATCACCTCACCGGCCGATTTGCCGAAGAAGGGCGAGCGCGTGTCGAAGACGAAATTCGCCCAACCGAGGAAGCGCTTGCGGACTTTCACACGGTCGACGGTAACGCGCACTTCGCCGACAAAGCCCATCTTCGCGACGATCTCGTCGTCATGCGCGGTGATCCAGTCGGGTACCGGCCCCGATATCACCGGCTTGCCGCTGGTCAGTGCGACGGGCACCGTCTCGCCATTGGCGACAATCGTCGCCCTGGTTTTGTCGAAGGTGACGGACTTGGCCTGGCCGTCGATCAGGACGGTGAAGGTGCCGTCCGCGTTCCTGACGACCCAGTCGGGATTGGGGCTGTCGCCAAGGGCGGAAAAGCGCGGGTATTTCGGCCTGATCTCGGGCTGGTCGAGGCGGAATTCCGGCTGCAGATCGTAGCTGATCCATTGCGACAGGAAGAGCGGCAGGCGCTCCCAATGCGATTCCCGCATCACTTGCGGCAGGTTGAAGAACCACAAGGCGTAAATGAGGTAAAGCACGGTGCCGGCGACCAGGAACAGCGGCCAGAAGCGCTGGTGGAAAGGCCGATGGAACACGTGCGGATAGCGGTCCTCGATGGCTTTGATCTCGTCGACAGTCATCGCCATAGTCAGGCCCCGCCCATCAGGAAAGCGTGCTCACCCACCAGCTTGCGGCGCAGCCAGGCGGAAAACTGGTCGATGATGAAGATGGTCGTGAACAACAACAGCACCAGCGCCAGTGTCTTGGCGCCGAAGCCGCGCGAGATGGAGAGCTTCAATTCCTCGCCGATGCCGCCGCCGCCGACGGCGCCGATGATGGTCGAGGCGCGTACGTTAATTTCGACGCGCAGCAGCGTGTAGGACATGAAATTGGGCAGTACCTGCGGCAGGTCGGCGAAACGCACCCGCTCGAACCAGTTGGCGCCGACCGCTTTCAGGCCTTCCTCGGCGCGCATGTCGATGTTCTCGTTGATCTCGTAGAACAGCTTGCCGAGCGCGCCGATCGAATGCAGGCCAATGGCGATGATGGCGGCGATCGGGCCTGTCGAGACGATGGCCGCGAACAGGCCAGCAATGACAATCTCCGGAAAGGCGCGCAGCAGTTCCATGAAGCGCTTGACGACGAGCCGCAGCGCCGGATGCGGCGTCAGGTTGCGCGCGGCGATGAAAGAAAACGGCACGGCGAAGATGAAGCCGATGAAGGTCGAGACCAGCGCCACGTTGACCGTGGTCAGCATCAGCTCGAAATATTCGGGGATGTAGAAACCGCCCCAGACATAGACGCGGCCGAGCGGGAAGTTGAATTCCTGGGTGCCGGTGTCATGTGGCGAGGCGATGTCGAACAGCGCCCGCCAGACGTCGTTCCAGTCCTTGGGGATCAGCCAGCTGAGGAAATCGAGGATGTGCGGCAGCCGGTCCCAGAAGTGGCCGGCGTTGGCCTCGTCGGCGAACCACATGCTGGAAAGCATCGCGGCAAGCAGCAGGCCGACGCCGAGCACGGTGTAGAGCCGACGCAGCGATGTCTGGCGCCGCCAGGCATCGGCCATCTGATGGGTGACGCCTTGGGGCGCTGTCACGGAAAGGGTCATGATCGGAGATGCAAAAAGGGCGGTGCGCTGAGCACCGCCCCTTTCGATTTCGCCGTTAGCCGCCGATGGCTGCCTTACGGGCTTCGACGATGACGTTGTAGAAGTCAGGCTTGACCGGAACGTAACCGGTGAAGTCGCCGCCTTCGACGCCCTCGAAGCAGGCCTTGTCCTTCTTCGGCAGGTCGGTGAAGAACGCGGTGAGCTTGGCGGTCATGTCGTCGCCGAGCGCGGTGCGCACGACCAGCGGGCCGTTCGGGATCAGGCCGGAACGCCAGACTTCGACGAAGTCGTTGGGGTCGACGGCGCCCTTGGCGGTTACCTTGTGAAAGGTGCCGGAGGTGTAGCCGTTCTTGAAGTCGCCAATGCCCGAGGAATCGTCGACCGCAACGTCGACCTTGCCGTCGCGCACGGCGAGGATGTTGTTCTCATGACCGCCATTGAACTGGGTAGAGGCGAAGTAGGCGTCGTTCGAGGCACCGGTGTCCTTCGGGATCTGGGTCAGCGGGATCAGGTAGCCCGAGGTCGAATCCGGATCGGCGTAGCCGAGCTTCTTGCCCTTGGCCGACTTGATGTCGGTAATGCCCGAGGACTTCAGCGCCAGGCCGATCGAATAATAGCCGGTGGCGCCGTCGGTCTGCTGGGTGGTGAGGATCGGGGTGACCGCCTTCGGGTCCTTGATGTAGACGCTGGCGTAACCGGAAGCGCCGAGTTCGGCGAAGTCGAGCGTGCCACCGAGCAGGCCCTGGATGACGCCGTCATAGTCGGCGGCCGGGAACAGCGACACTTTTTCGAAGCCGAATTCGGTCTTCAGATGGTCGGCCAGGCACTGGTAGTTGCGCAGACGGTCGGTTTCGTTCTCGCCGCCGAGGATGCCGACGCGGAATTCCTTCATGTCGGCCGCATGAGCAGTGCTGGTCGCCATGGCGAGCACCGAAACGGCGCTGAAAACCATCTTCCTGAACATTTTATCTCTCCTGTAGGTTCCGGCCCCGCGCCGGCAGCGTTCTTGATTTGACAGATGCCCTTGACGCGGGCTGACGATCCCAGCCGCTCAGTATCCCGGGAATGCCGGCTCGAGCGGGCTGGCGGATGCTTCGATCTTTTGCTTGTAGGCGATGCTGGTCGAGGTGATGGCCTCGGAGATTTCAGCGCCATTGCTGTCGGCGCCGTAGACCTGGCGCACCGCTTCGCGGTTGAGCTCTTCCGGCGCGCCGTCGAAGACGACCTTGCCGGCGGCCATGCCGATGATGCGGTTGCAATAGGCACGCGCGGTGTCCAGCGTGTGCAGGTTGGTGACGACGGTGATGCCCTCGCGCAGATTGATGTCCTGCAACGAGTCCATCACCACCTTGGCGTTGAGCGGGTCGAGCGAGGCGATCGGCTCGTCGGCGAGCAGCACCTTGGGCTGCTGCATCATGGCGCGGGCAATGGCGACACGCTGCTGCTGGCCGCCGGACAGCGTGCCGGCGGGCTGAAGTGCGGTGCGGGCGATATCGAGGCGTTCGAGCGCCGCGACCGCCTCGGCGCATTCGGCGCGGGTAAACATGCCGAGCAGGTTGGAGACGGTCGAACGGTGATTGAGCCGGCCAAGCAGCACGTTGGTCAGGACGTCGAGGCGCGGCACAAGGTTGAACTGCTGGAAGATCATGGCGCAGTCGCGTTGCCAGCGCCGCAAAGGTGAGCCGCGCAGCTGGGAAACCTCGGCGCCGTCAAAAAAAATCGACCCCTGGCTGGGGTCGATGAGACGGTTGATCATGCGGAGAAGGGTGGACTTGCCGGCGCCGGAACGACCGATGATGCCGACCATCTGGCCCTGCGGGATCGACAGGTCGATGGCGCTGACGGCGGTGTTCTTGCCAAATCGGCGGGACACGCCGCGGATTTCGAGCGTTGCTGACATGGCGTAACTTTCAGTCCGGTCGCAGTTTGAAGGTGTGTTAACCCTCGCTAGCGCAGCCGCATGAACCTGCGGTGTCGGATTGATGTCAGTTTTGTTACCGCCCACAGACCCTGCGCCGCCGGTGGTGCCGGTGGTCAGCCCAGCACCAGCAACTCCTCGAAATGCTTCATGTCCTTGAAGTTGCAGAAGGCCGGCGGCTGCAACTCGATCACCGGCGCCCTGCGGGCGAACTCGGCGAGACTGTCGTCGAAGAGGTCCTGCCAAGCGGCGGCCCTGTCATCAGCGAGGCGCTGGATCTGGTAGGCAAAGGTGATGTGGAAGGCGTAAGCGTCGTGATCGGGGTGGCGATAGCCGAACGGCACCGACAGCGCGTCGCGCCATGCGCTCATGACGCGCCGGTCCTCCTCCGTCGCGCCGGCAACGGTGAGCCCGGTCGGCACGACTTCGATCACCTCGATCTTGAATGGGCCGCGGCCCCGGAAGCCTTTCAAGCGCTCCAGATAGAGGCTGGTCATGGCGTCGATGCTGGTGTCGAGCGGCAGGTCCTGCGGCCAGTAAGGCAGGCGGCGGCGATATTCGATAATGCCCTGGAACAGCGTCATGTGCAGGCTGGAGATGGGCGTGAAGGCCAGCCGGTCGGCATCCGGCATGGCGCGCATGCGCTCGCGCACCTCGATGACAACAGCTTCGGAAGGCGACCCGTTGACGAGATGGCTGACGACCGTATTGCCGGGCTCGAGGAGGAAATTGCCAGCCGCGTCGTAACGGGTGCCGAGATGGGTGGGTGGCGTCGGATTGGCGCCTTCGAAGAAGGAGGCGAGCGAGGGTCTGACTGTGGCGAGCATGGGCGATCTCCTTCGGGAGATGGCGTCCTGTCCGAGTCATGTGTCAAGGGTGTGAAACTGCACGCCTCTACAGCATGCGATGCATCACGAAAGCGTCGATATAGCCCAGCCGCGGATGGTCGAATGCTTGCGGGATCGTGCCGACAATGTCGAAGCCCAGCCGAAGCCACAGCTTCACCGCGCGCTCGTTGCTGCTGATGACAAAGTTAAACTGCATGGCGCGGAAGCCGCGCTCGGCAGCGCGTTGCAAGGAATGCTCGCACATCGCAGTGGCGACGCCGCGGCCGCTCGAAGCCGCCGACGTGACGTAGCCGCAATTGGCGACGTGCGCGCCGCCGCCGCGTTGGTTGGCATGAAGATAATAGCAGCCAATCACATCGCCGGCTTCTTCCGCCACGAACACGTCGTGCCCATCGGAAAACCAGTAGCCCAGCGCTTGGTCGCGATTCCAGTCGCGAGGCAGCGCATAAGTTTCGCCGGCCCGCAGGACGGGTTCGAGAATTGACCAGATCGCATCTGCGTCGGCCGGTGTGGCGGGACGAATGGTCGGCACGGTCAGGAACCCGCGTGGGATGGACTAAAGCCAGATCGCGGCAAGGATGCCGAAAAAGATCAGAACGACAAAGGCTGTCACGATTCCGGGCTTCACGCCAGAGGCCGGAGGTGCGGGAGTGTCCCTTCGCAAGGGCTGCATGAAACCCTCAAACATCCCGTATTTTAGCATCAACGCATTTTCCTGAACATCGGCGAAACGCGCAACGGTTGGGGCTAGTCGCCATATTTCTCCAGGAAAGCCTCCGCCGACAGCTCGCGAAAATCGTCGAGCGCGGCGCGCAGCCTGGTATGGTCCCAATCCCACCAGGCAAGCGCCTGGTAGCGCTCCGCCGTGCGGCGGTCGAAGCGCTCGCGGATCGGCTTTGCCGGCACACCGCCGACGATGGTGTAGGGGGCGACATCCTTCGACACGACAGCGCCGGCGCCGACCGCGGCGCCGTCGCCGACAGTCACGCCGGGAAGGATGGTCGAGCCGTGGCCGAGCCAGGTGTCGTGGCCGATGGTGACGCGCTTGGCACGGCGCTGGGCGAAGAATTCCGTTTCGTGCTCGGCGTCGTCCCAATAGTCGGAGGCGCGGTAGGTGAAGTGATGCAGTGTCGGCCGCCAGGTCGGGTGGTTGGTGGCGTTGATGCGCACACTTGCTGCGATGTTGGAAAACTTGGCAATCGTCGCGCACCAGACGGCGCAGTCCTGCATCATGTAGGAATAGTCGCCGAGGATGCTCTCGGACACCCGGCTGCGGTCGGCGATCTCGGTCCAACGGCCCAATGTCGAGTTTTCGACCTGCGCCGTTTCGTGGACGAATGGCGCCTCCGACAATTTCCTGCTCATGCGGCGATTCTTCCAGCGGCGAAAGAGGTGACGTCGATGATGCGATCGGCGACGGCATCACGGACATCCAGGTCATGGAAGATGCCGAGCAAAGCGACGCCCGCCGCCTTCTTGGCGGCGATCAGCGCAACAACCACGTCGCGGTTTTTCGCATCGAGCGAGGCGGTCGGCTCGTCGAGCAGGAGGACCGGATGCTCGGTGATGAAACCGCGCGCGATGTTGACGCGCTGCTGTTCGCCGCCGGAGAAGGTTGCCGGCGGCAGCGCCCAGAGTTTTTCCGGCAGATTGAGCTGCGCCAAAAGCGACCGCGCCTTCGTTCGCGCGACTTCGCGCTCCTCGCCGCGCTCGACCAGTGGCTCGGCCACGACGTCCAGCGCCGAGACGCGCGGTACCGTGCGCAGGAACTGGCTGACATAGCCGATCGTCTGGCGGCGTACCGAGAGCACCGTGCGCGGGCTGGCCGTGGCGAGGTCGATCAGGCCGCCCTCATGCTGGACGATGATCTGGCCTTCATCGACGGCGTAATTGCCGTAGAGCATTTTCAGGATCGAACTCTTTCCGGCGCCCGAGGGGCCGCCGAGCACGGCGCATTCGCCGGCTCTGATTGCGAATGAGACCCCGGCGACAACCGGCAGTTTGATGCCGTCGCGCAGATGCATGGTGAAGCTCTTGGCGACGTCGGAGACAACGAGGGGCGTCGGCATTCTCACACCTGCAGGATCGAGGAAACAAGCAATTGCGTATAGGGCGCACGCGGATCGTCGAGGACGCGATCGGTGAGGCCGCTTTCGACGACGCGGCCGTCCTTCATCACCATCATGCGCTGCGACAGAAGCCGCGCCACAGCGAGATCGTGGGTGACGACGATCGCCGCGAGGCCGAGATCGGTGACCAGGCCGCGCAGCAGATCGAGCAGGCGTGCTTGCACCGAGACGTCGAGGCCGCCGGTCGGCTCGTCCATGAACATCAGCCGTGGGCCGGTGACCAGATTGCGGGCGATCTGCAGGCGCTGGCGCATGCCACCGGAGAAGGCGCGCGGCTCGTCGTCGATGCGGTCCTCGTCGATCTCGACGCGCGACAGCCAGTCGACGGCGGTGGCGCGGATCTTGCCGTAATGGCGGTCACCGACCGCCATCAGCCGCTCGCCGACATTGGCGCCGGCAGACACCGTCATGCGCAAGCCGTCGGCGGGATTCTGATGAACAAAGCCCCAGTCGGTGCGCATCAGGAAGCGGCGTTCGGCCTCGCTCATGCGGTAGAGCTCGCGGAACTGGCCGTCGCGCATGCGGTAGCTGGCGGTGCCGGAAGAGGGCAGCAGCCTCGTCGACAGGCAGTTGAGCAGCGTCGTCTTGCCGGAGCCGGATTCGCCGACGACAGCCAGAACTTCACCTGGCCAGAGATCGAAGGTGACGTTCTCGCAGCCGACGCGAGAGCCATAGAATTTGGACAGCGCCGAGACGCGCAGCAGCGGTTCGTCGGTCATTGCGCCGGCTCCATTTTTTCCGCGGCGAGATGGGGCTCGGGGGCAAGGTGGCCGCGATGGCCGTCTGCCCGCCGCTTCTCGCAATGGTCGGTGTCGGAACAGACGAACATGTGGCCGCCATGATCGTCGAGGATGACCTCGTCGAGATAGACATTCTCGGCCGCACACAGTGCACAGGGCTGGTCGAAGGTCTGCACCTCGAACGGATGGTCCTCAAAGTCGAGACTGACGACATCGGTGAAGGGCGGCACCGCATAGATGCGCTTTTCACGGCCGGCGCCGAATAATTGCAAGGCCGGCGAGCGGTGCATCTTGGGATTGTCGAATTTCGGCGTCGGCGACGGGTCCATGACATAGCGGCCTTCGACCTTGACCGGATAGGCATAGGTGGTGGCGATGCGGCCGTGCTTTGCGATGTCCTCATAGAGTTTCACATGCATGAGGCCGTATTCCTCAAGCGCATGCATTTTGCGGGTCTCGGTCTCGCGCGGCTCGAGGAAGCGCAATGGCTCGGGGATCGGCACCTGATAGACCAGAATTTGGCTGGCGCTGAGCGGATGTTCGGGGATGCGGTGGCGGGTCTGGATGATCGAGGCGCTGGCAGTGTCGGTAGTGACAGCGACATTGGCGACCTTCTTGAAGAAGGCACGGATCGAGACGGCATTGGTGGTGTCGTCGGCGCCCTGGTCGATGACCTTCAGCACATCGTCGGGGCCGATGATCGAGGCGGTGACCTGGACGCCGCCAGTGCCCCAGCCATAGGGCATCGGCATTTCGCGCGAGGCGAACGGCACCTGATAGCCGGGGATGGCGATGCCCTTGAGAATGGCGCGGCGGATCATCCTCTTGGTCTGTTCGTCGAGATAGGCGAAGTTGTAGGTGGCAATGTCGGTCGGTTGGGCGTTCATTCCGCGGCCTCCTTCTTTTCGTCCATCGCGATGGGATTCTCTCGCGCTTCGTATTCGGCGCGCATGCGGCGCACGAGGTCGAGTTCGGCCTGGAAGTCGACATAATGCGGCAGCTTCAGGTGCTCGACGAAGCCAGTCGCCTGGACATTGTCCGAGTGCGAGATGACGAACTCCTCGTCCTGCGCGGCGGCGACGACATCCTCGCCAAGTTCCGTTGCGCGCAGCGCGCGATCGCACAGCGCCATGGCCATCGCCTTGCGCTCACTCTGGCCGAAGACCAAGCCATAGCCACGCGTAAATTGCGGCGGCGCCTTGGCCGAACCCTTGAACTGGTTGACCATCTGGCATTCGGTGACGCGGACCGAGCCGAGCGGCACGGCGAAGCGCAGTTCCGGCACGTCGAGCTCCAGCTCGACCTCGCCGATGCGGATCTCGCCGACGAACGGGTGGTTGCGGGCATAGCCGCGCTGGGTGGAATAGCCGAGCGCCAGCAGGAAACCCTCATCGCCACGCGACAGCGCCTGCAGACGGATGTCGCGCGCCATCGGAAATTCCAGCGGCTCACGGGTGATGTCGCCGGGAACATGGTCCTGCGGCATCTCGCCGTCCGGCTCGATTAGGCCTTCGCGGGCAAGGATCGCCGAAACGCGCGGCATCGCCTGCGCTTCCGTCTCGCGCTGCAGCGGCTCGGCGACATCCGCACCGGCGGCAAGCTCGGGGTCGAGCAGCCGGTGCGTGTAGTCGAAGGTGGGTCCCAGCAACTGGCCGCCGGGCAGGTCCTTGTAGGTCGCCGACACGCGCCGCTCGACCAGCATCGCCCCGGTATCGATGGCGTTGGTGTAGCCGAAGCGCGGCAACGTAGTTCGGTAAGCGCGAACCAGGAAGATCGCTTCGATCAGGTCGCCGCGCGCCTGGGCGATGGCGAGCGCGGCCAGTTCACGGTCGTAAAGCGAGCCTTCGCTCATCACCCGGTCGACGCCGAGCGCCAGCTGCTCGACGATCTGGTCGAGGCGCAGTGCCGGCACCGAACGGTCGCCGCGCCGGCGGTCGGCGAGCAGGCTGTGGGCATTGGCAATTGCGGCTTCACCGCCTTTTACCGCGACATACATTTTTACGCCTCCATCGTCTTGATGCGTGTCGTGCGCGGCAGGCAGGCGACGCCGTCAGGCACCGCCAGGATGATATCGACGCCGCGCGGAAAGCGGCTGATGTTCTGCTTCCACTGTTCGACGAAGTGCCGCGGCATCTGCGCCGGCGCGATGGTCGCGGTGGTTTCGATGCCGGGACCTTCGAGCAGCAGCGGCGCGCCAGAGACGAGATTGCCGACTTGCAGGATCAGCGTCGTCGAGCGATCGGGGTAGTCCTGCGTGCCTTGCGAAAAACCGTCGAGCGCCGCCATCTCCGCCGGGTTGGCGATCAAGGCGAAATGCGCATCGGCCGGCGTGTTGGCAAGCGGGGCGCCGGCGTGGAAACCGAGCCAAGCTTTTACCGCGGCCGAAGCCTGCAGAGCTGGGTCGAGCCAGAGCGGGGTGTCGTGGTCGCACAGCGCCAGCGCGATGGCGCCGGCGGTGGCCGACAGCGGCGCCGGCGGGCGGGTGAAGGCCGGCAGAGGCTGAACGCTGCCCGGCCGCGCCATGGCGTCCATGACGGCGCGGAAGACGGTCCGGGCGTTGAACACCGGATCGGCGAAACCACCGTCGATCGATTGGGCTGCGATGTCCATCAGTCTTCTCCGCGCACCATGGTGAAGAAATCCACTTTCGTTGCCGCCGTCTCGGCGCGGCGCTTTTCTCGTGCCTCGCCTTGGGCGGCCCGCAGCGGCGCCACCAGCGCGGTCTCGACCGTCTGACGCTGGGCTGGGTCCTGCCAGAGCGCGTCGGCGATCGCCGCCAGCTTCGCCTTCTTCCGGTCGCGGCCGAGCATGTAACTGTGGCCGACCTGCCCGGTCGGCAGCCGCACGGTGGCGCGGGTGACCGTGGTCTCGCCGACATTGAAGGGCGCGCCGCCGCCGCCGATGCGGCCGCGTACGGTGACCAGGCCGGTTTCCGGCCCGCGCAAAAGCTCGGCTTCCGAGGTCAGGCCGGCCTCGTTCCAGAGGCGGGCGATGTCGTCGCCGCTCGCCTGCGCCAGCGTCGCCATGACGGCTTTGCGCTCGGCCTGGTCGCGGGCTTCCTGTCCTCGCATGCAGCAACTCCCCGAATGTGTAAAATTTGTCTAGTGATATAGACAACTATACAAATTATACCTATTATCTAACCCGTGTCCATGACGGGTGGATGACATGGGCGTGATCGGGCAAAAATGGCCGGGCAACAGATGGCGAGCAGCATTGAACGGCGCAGCGGCGTCTCATTGTGGCGGCAGATCGCCGACCAGATCCTGCATTCGATCGCCGCCGGCGATTTTGCCGAGAATGCCGCGCTGCCGCCGGAAGTGGCGCTGGCTGAGCGCTACGGCGTCAACCGCCACACAGTGCGCAGCGCCATATCGGCGCTGGTTCAGGAAGGCGTGCTGCGGGCCGAGCAGGGGCGCGGCACCTTCGTGTTGTCGCGCAAGCGGCTGTCCTACCCGATCGGCGCCCGCACGCGGTTTTCGACGGGCCTGCAAGGGCAGACGTCGGAACGCCATATCGTGCTGCTCACATCAGCGGTCGAACCGGCCAGCCAGCGCGTCGCCGACGGGCTTGGGCTTGTGAGGGGCACTGAGGTGATCCGGCTGGAGACGCGCGGCGAAGCCGACGGCCGGCCGGTGTCGCGCGCCGCCAGCTGGTACGAGGCAAAGCGTTTCGCAGGCATCGATGCCGTGATGGCGGAGACCGGTTCGATCACCGCCTCGCTCCGGCGTTTCGGCGTGGATGATTATCTCAGGCAATCGACGGTTCTGTCGGCACGCCATGCCGATGCCGCCGACCTTGCCGACCTCAACCTGCAGCCGGGGGCCATCGTGCTGGTCGCCGTCGCCGTCAACGTCACGACGGATGGCCGACCGGTCCAGTTCTCCGAAACGCGGTTTCCGGCGGAGCGGGTGGAGCTGAAACTGTCGGCGCTGTAAGCCCGTCTGCTGGCCCTACGCGATCTCGATCACAGCCTTGATCAGCCCGGATTTCTCATGCGCCCAGCGGGCGAGATCGTGCGGCGTATCGGCCAGCGTCGTGCGATGGGTGACGAGTTTCGCCAGCGGCACGGCGCCGTTGCGGATGGAGGCGGCGACGTGGTCGAAGTCGGCCCTGAGCGCATTGCGGCTGCCGACCAAGGTCATCTCGCGCTTGTGGAATTCGGGGTCGGAAAAGACGATGTCGTCCTTGACGACGCTGACCAGAACCAGCGTGCCGCCATGCGCGACGTGGGAGAAGGCAGATTGCACCGAGGCGGTGTTGCCGGTGGCGTCGAAAACCACGTCGAAGCCTTCGGCGCCGGTTGCATCGCGCACCAGTTCGGCTGCCGCCTTTTGCGAGCCGTCGAGCGTGGCGAAGCCGACTTCGCCTTTGGCAAAATCCAGCCGCTCCGTGCTCATGTCGAGCAGGCTGACATCGAGCCCGGCAATGCGGGCGAAGATCGCCGTGCCAAGCCCAATCGGCCCTGCGCCGATGACCAGCGTGCGGGCGCCTGGTTCAGCGCGGGCACGGCGCACGGCATGCGCGCCGATCGCAAGAAATTCGACGGCAGCGGCATCGGCCAGCGACAGGCCGTTTGCCGGATAAAGATTCTGCGCCGGCACCAGGATCTGCTCGGCCATGGCGCCGTCGCGATGCACGCCGAGCACTTCGATCCGCACACAGCAATTCGGCTTGCCCTGCCGGCAGGCGATGCATTTGCCGCAAGCGAGATAGGGGTTGATGATGACGGGCTCGCCGACGGAGAGGTCAACCCCTTCGCCGGCCTCGATGACCGTGCCCGACACTTCGTGGCCCATGATGCGGGGGTAGGCAAGGAACGGGTGCTTGCCCTCGAAGATGTGGTAGTCGGTACCGCATATGCCGATATGGCTGACCGCGACCAGCGCCCAGCCGGCAGGTGGTGCGCCTGGTGCGGCGCGGTCTTCCAGGACAAGGTCGCCAGGCGAGCGGCAAACGACGGCTTTCATTCAGCAATTCCAGTGTTCAAAAAAGGCGCCGGTCCGTCGAGCGGACCGGCGAAAAGGTCAGGGAGGACTATTTGCCGCGACGGCGCAGGCCGTCGAAATAGACGATGATGATGATCAGCGCGCCGGTAATGATGCGCTGCCAGAAGGCGTTGACGTTCAAGAGGTTGGCGCCGTTGTTGATGGTGGCGAGGATGAAGGCGCCAAGCAGCGGCCCGTGCACGGAGCCGACGGCGCCGAACAGCGAGGTGCCGCCGATCACCGAGGAGGCGATCGCCTGCAGTTCCCAGCCCTCGGCCTGGGTCGGGTTGCCGATACCAATGCGGGAGGCCAGCAGCACGCCGACAAAGGCGGCGCACAGGCCCGACAGCGTGTAGGCCATGTAGATCGTGCGCTGGACATTGACGCCCGACAGGCGCGAGGCCTCGGCGTTGGAACCGACCGAGAAGAGATAGCGGCCCCAGCGGCTGTGGTGGAGGAAGATATAGGCCGGAATGCCGACCAAGATCACCATCCAGAACAGATTGGGGACGCCGAGGAAGGAGTTGCGCGAGAATTCCTGGAAGGCGTCGTTGTTGATCGAGATCGAGTTGCCGTTGGTCATCAACAGGCCGATGCCGCGCAGCGAGGTGAGCGTCGCCAGCGTGATGATGAAAGGCGGCAGGCCCATTTTGACGATGCCGAAGCCGTGGAACATGCCGATGGCGACGCCGACCAGAAGCGTGATCAGGATGGCGAGGAAAACCGGCATGCCGGCGTTGATCAGCATGGCGGCGATGACGGTGGCGAAGCCGACCACGGCGCCGACGGATAGATCGATACCGCCGGTGATGATGACGAAGGTCTGGCCGACCGCCAGGATAGCGATCATCGAGCCCTGGCGCAGCAGGTTCGAGATGTTGTTGGCCGAGGCGAAGCTCTGCGTCGACACCGACAGGATGATCCAAAGCAGAACCAGCAGCGCCAGCAGCGTCAACCCGAACAGGGCGTTGTAGTTGCGCTTCGGCTTTTCGGCGGCAATGGCCTCGGTGCTCATGTCTGACCTCCCTTTTTTTCTTGTTTCTCGGCGAGCGCCTGAGAGAGAATTTCCTCGTGGTCGGCGCTGCGGAACCCGTGCGTGGCCACCAGCTTGCCGCGCCGGAACACATGCAGCGTGTCGGCCAGCTCATAGACTTCCGGCAGGTACGACGAGATCAGGATGATGCCGGCGCCCTTGGACAAAAGCGCGCCGAACAGGCGGTAGATCTCGGCCTTGGTGCCGACATCGACGCCGACCGTCGGCTCGTCGAAGATGAACAGCTTGGCGCCGTGCGCCAGCCACTTGCCAATGACGATCTTCTGCTGGTTGCCGCCCGACAGGCTGGAGGCGAGGGCGCCGCGTGTCGGCGTCTTGATCCGGAGGTCGGCGATCTGGCGATCGGCCTCGGCCTTCTCCTTTGCGCCGGAGATCAGCATGTTCCTGGATATGCGCTTGTAGATCGGCAGATTGAGGTTGAGGCCTACGGGCAGGTTCAGGCACAGGCCCTGGTCGCGGCGGCTTTCAGGCGCCAGCGCCATGCCGAGCCTGATCGCGTCGTGCTCGGAGTTGACCTGGACTTCCTTGCCTTCCCAGAGAATCTGGCCGGCCGACTTGCGATGGCGGCCATAGAGCGTGGTGACGAACTCACTGCGGCCGGCGCCGATCAGGCCGTAGAGCCCGACGATCTCGCCCGCGCGGACGGTCATCGAGACGTTTTCGAAGCCCTTGCCGGACAGGTTCCTCGCTTCGACGATCATCGCGCCGGGCGTGAAATGCTCCTTGTGGTAGACCTGCTCGATCGAGCGGTTGATCATCATCTTGACCAGCTCGGCGTCGTTGGTCTCAGCGATGTTCCTGGTGCCGACCAGCGTGCCGTCGCGCAGCACCGAGACACGGTCGGCGAGTTCGAACACCTCTTCCATGCGGTGGCTGATGTAGATGATGGTGACGCCTTCGCCCTTGAGGCGGCGGATCAGCTTGAACAGCTGGTCGGCCTCCTTGCGGGTGAGGTAGGCGGTCGGCTCGTCGAAGATCAGGAACTTGGTGCCGCGCACCGTGGCGCGGGCGGCGGCGATCAGCTGCTGCTGGCCGATGGTGAGGTCGCCGAGCACGACATGCGCCGGCAGGTCGAAACCGAGACCGTCTATGATCTTTTGCGCATCCTTGACCATGGCGCGCTGCTGGAGGATGCCGAAACGGGACTCCTCCTCGCCGAGGAACATGTTGGCGGCGACGGTGAGGTGGCGGCAAAGCACGACTTCCTGGTGCACGGCATTGATGCCGAGCGCCATCGCCTCGTGCGGGGTGGCGAGCGCCGCCGGCTTGCCTTCCCAGATGACGTCGCCGGAGGTACGCGGCATGACGCCGGTGAGAAGCTTGATCAGGGTGGATTTGCCGGCGCCGTTTTCGCCGACGATGGCGTGGATTTCGCCAGCCTTGAAGGCGAGGTGGACCGGCTTCAGGGCATGCGTGCCAGGATAGCGCTTTTCCAGACCGTGCAGTTCGAGGATTGTCCTGCCGGGCTCCAGCGTTGGGTGCGGGTGCAGTTCCTGCGCCGTCGACGTCATGACAATCCTCCCAGATTGGCCTTGCGATTGGCACGTGGCGTGGCATGGACACGCCTCAAAAACAGCCTAGCCCAAGCGCATGAATTTCCAAGCCGGTTATGGCAGCTTGCGGGATGTTTCCGGGGCGCGCGAGGAGCCCCGGAAACAATTTTTCGAGATGGATGCGGCTCAGAGTTTCGGGTTGAGCAGCGCGTCGATCTTCGGCTCTTTCATGTTGGCCTTGGTCACCAGATTGGCGCCGGTGTCGACATTGGCTTCGACCTTCTCGCCCTTCGAGGCGGCGAGTGCGGTCTTGATGCCGTCATAGCCCATCCGGTAGGGGTCCTGGACGACGAGGCCGGAGATGACGCCGTCATTGAGGAACTTGATCAGCTTCTCGTCGCTGTCGAAGCCGATCAGCCCCACCTTACCGGCAAGGTTGTTCTCGGCGATCGCCTGGCCGACGCCCTGCGCCATAATCAGGTTGGACGCGAAGATGCCCTTGAGGTCCGGATTGGCGGTGATCAGGTCGGTGGCGATGTTAAGGCCGGTGGTGGCCTGGCCGTCGGCATACTTGTCGGCGACCAGTTCAAGGCCTGGATATTTGGCCTTGAGCTGTTCCTTGAAGCCCTGTGCGCGCTGTTCGAGCGAGCCGGCGCCGGGCAGTGCGGTGATCAGTGCAACCTTGCCCTCGACCTTGCCACCATTGGCGGCGCCGATGGCAGCGGCAAGACCGTCAGCTGCGACGCGGCCGCCCTGGACGTTGTCGGTGGTCAGGAACGAGGTGAAGGCCTTGGAGTCGGCGCCGGAGTCGATGCCGATGACCTTGACCTTGGTGGCGGCCTCGTCGATCGGCTTGCCGAGCGCCTTGGCCTCGGTCGGGGCGATGACGACGGCAGCCGGGTTGCCGGCAACGGCGTTCTCGAGGATCGAGATCTGGCCGTTGACGTCCGTCTCAGCCTGGGCGCCGAGTTCCGGCACGTTGACGCCGAGGTCCTTGCCGGCCTTGCGGGCGCCGGCCAGAACGATCTGCCAATAGAAGGACGTGGTGTCCTTGACGATGATCGGAATGGTCACATCCGCCGCCGAAGCCGGCGCCGTGTGCAGCGCACCGGCAAGCATCGAGGCGGCAGCGAGCGCGACGAGTGAGCGGCGGTTGAGAATGCTGGTCACAAACTTCATGAGGGTTCCTCCCTAGATCGCCCGGTGAAGGTTACGGAAGCTCCATTCGGATAGGCGCGGCCCAAACAGAACTTTATCAATAAAAAACAGTTACCGCTTTTTGATAGTGCATCGATCCAGTCGACGCAAGCGGTGTTTCATATCAGCCTGCGCATGGCTCGGCGGAGAAGCCTCCTTGCCGATCCTCAATGCCACGTCCAGACGCTCCCGACCCTCCTTGATGGAATATTAATTCCATCATCTAGTCAATATGGAATGTTCATTCTTTCTTGAGAATCACGCGATCGTCGTCATCCGAGTTCCTGAACGACGGTGTAAGGAGCATATTTTGCGAATTCCGTTTGCGGCACCTCGATGTCGAACAGGTCGAGATTGCGTGTCAGATTGGCGGCTTTGGCTGTTCCGGTCAGTACGCTGGCCACGACCGGTTCGTACAACGGGAACTGCAGCGCGGCCGCCGCCAGCGGATAGCCACCCTCGGTGGCGATTTTCTCCATCGCGCCGACGCGCTCCAAGATGTCCTCCGTCGCCGGCGCATAGTCGAAATGCGCGCCATGTACGGGGCCGGTCGCCAGGATGCCGGAGTTGAAGACGCCGCCTATGATCAGCGAAATCTGCCGCTGCCGGCAGAGCGGCAAAAGGTCGGCCTCGGCCGAGCGATCGAGCAGCGAATAACGGCTGGCGAGCAGGATGCAGTCGAGCGGGGCTTCGCGCAGCACGTCGAGACAGATTTGCACCTCGTTGACGCCGAGCCCATAGGCGGAAATGACGCCGGACGATTTCAGCTCTTCCAGAGCCTTCAAGCCGCCATCCATCAGCTGGCGAAAATGCACTTTCGTCTTCTCGACACCATGCGTGTAGGTGCCGATGTCGTGAACAAACAGGATGTCTATCCGGTTTAGCCCGAGCCGCGCATAGGAGAACTCGACCGAGCGCATGATGCCGTCATAGGAATAGTCGTAGTCGAGCGCGAAAGGCAGCGGGTCGACGTAGGAATGATCGGGAACCTGATCTTCCGGCACGGGGTGAAACAGGCGCCCGACCTTGGTCGACAGAACATAGGAGTCTCGCGGCTTGTAGCGCAGGAAATCACCGGTCCGCCGTTCCGACAGGCCGAAGCCATAGAAGGGCGCGGTGTCGAAATAGCGCAAGCCGGCTTCCCAGGCGGTCTGCAGCGTCTCCATCGCCGCCTCGCGCGGGCAGGCCCGGTAGAGGCCGCCGATCGCCGCCCCGCCGAAGCTTATCTCGGTGACCTCGAGCGCAGTCGTGCCGATGCGGCGTTTGTCCATCCAAAGCCTCCCCTTGCGGACTCACTTTTGCAGCCCGTAGTTTTTTGGTCAGTGTTTTAGAGTGTTGCGCCGAGGTGCCACGGCACGAATTCGTTGTCGCCGTAGCCGAACGCCTCGCTCTTGGTCTTGCGGCCCGACGCCGTCTCGACGATCAGTTCGAAGAGCTCACGGCCCATGCCGGCGATGGTCTTTTCACCCGAGGCGATGACGCCGCAATTGACGTCCATGTCCTCTTCCATCTGGTGGTACATGGTCGAGTTGGTGGCGACCTTGATCGACGGCGTCGGCCGGCAGCCGAAGCAGGAGCCGCGGCCGGTGGTGAAGACGATGATGTTGGCGCCGCCCGCCACTTGGCCGGTCGCCGAGACCGGATCGTAGCCGGGCGTGTCCATGAACACCAGGCCGCTGCCGGTGACCTTCTCGGCATAGCCGAAGACGCCGTTGAGCGGCGTCTGGCCGCCCTTGGCGACCGCACCCAGCGACTTCTCCAGAATGGTGGTCAGGCCGCCGCGCTTGTTGCCGGGCGAAGGGTTGTTGTCGATCGAGGCACCATGCTTGGCGACGTGGTCCTCCCACCATTTGACGAAACCGTCGAGCTTCTTGGCGATCTCCGGCGTTGCCGCGCGATAGGCGAGCAGATGCTCGGCGCCATAGATCTCCGTCGTCTCGGACAGGATGCCGATGCCGCCGACGCCGGCCAGGATGTCGACGGCCGCACCAAGTGCTGGATTGGCCGTGATGCCCGACATGCCGTCGGAGCCACCACATTGCAGGCCGACAACGATCTCGCTGACCGGGATCGGCTCACGCTGCAATGTGCCGACTTCCTCGGCGATCTCGGCGAGCACGCCCATCGCCTTCTCCACCGATTTGCGCGAGCCGCCGGCGTCCTGGATGTTGAAATGGCGTTTTCCGGCGGCCGCACCCTTCTGGCCGTAAAGGGTGAGCTGGTTGACCTCGCAGCCGAGACCGACCATCAGCACGCCGCCGAAATTCGGATGGCGGGTATAGCCGGCGAGCGTGCGATGCAACACCATCATGCCATCGCCGGTGGCGCTCATACCGCAGCCCTGGCCATGGACGATCGGTACGAAGCCGTCGATCCCCGGATATTTCGGCAAGAGCGTGCGGTTGGCTTCGTCGGCAATGGCATGGCAGACGGTGGCCGAGCAATTGACGCTGGCAATGATGCCGATGAAGTTGCGGGTGCCGGCGCGGCCGTCGGCGCGGCGATAGCCCATGAAGGTGCGGGCACGATCGGCTTCCGTCGCGTGCACGGCCTCGCTCGGCGGCACCACCGGCAGGCGGCCGCTCTCGAAAACCAGATTGTGCGAATGGACATGGTCGCCGGGCGCGATGTCCTGCGTGGCACGGCCAATGGCCTGGGCATACTTGACCACCGCCTCGCCGGCGGCGATAGGCTTGATCGCCACCTTGTGGCCGGGCTCAATCAAGGCCGTGGCGACGGCGCCGCCGGGCAGGGCGGTGCCGATCTCGATGCGGCCATTGGCGACCGCGACATTGTCGGCGGGGGACAGAAGAATGCTTTTCGAGGCGTTCACGGGCAGTTTCCTGGGTCTGTTCCTGGGGGGATGCGCGGATTGACACGCGTCTGTTTCCATATAATGTCTTTTATCGGGAAAAAACATTTGTGCGTCAATTGTTTTTTCAGGAGGAGACCATGCATCCGATGGACGCGTGGCTTGTAGGGAGCCGCGTCTGACACGCAAAGCGTTTTGCTTTGCCGGGTCATGCGCTAGGACATAGTGATATCGCGCTTCAAGCCAGCCACAGCAAGCGCCGGCGCGCAACGGGCCAGGGATGTCGAAGAGCAACAACGTCTACAAGGACGCTTACAACAGGGGTCTGCGGCTGCTCGATGAAACGCAGAGCCTGCCGTCGGAGCCGGAGCTTGGCACTTTGCTTGGGGTCAGCCGCACCACGGTGCGCACCATCCTGGCGCGCATGGAAGAGACCGGGCTGATCGCCTGGAACAAGCGCAACAAAACGGTGCTCAGGGCGCCGAAGCCTGACGATTTCTTCCCCGAGGAAGAGACCGACACGCTGGCTCAGATCATCGAGCGCTCGTTCATGCGCAGGCTGCTCGTCGGCGGCGCCGAGGCCGGCATGCAGATCAACGAGCTAGAGCTGGCGCGCGAGATCGGTGTTGGCACCACCAGCGTGCGCGAATTCCTGATCCGATTCTCCCGCTTCGGCCTGATCGAGAAGCGACGCAACAGCCATTGGGTGCTGAAAGGCTTTACGCGCGCCTTCGCGCTCGAACTCACCGAAATCCGCGAGATGTTCGAGATACGCTCGGCGGCGGCCTTTGCGGCGCTGCCGCAAGACAGCCCGGTGTGGGCCGATCTCGACCGCCTGGAGGACGAGCACCGGCTACTGGCCAGCGAGATCGCCACCCGCTTCAACGAATTCTCGGAGCTTGACGAGCGCTTTCACCGGCTGATCCACCGCGCCTCGCACAATCGCTTCATCGTCGATTTCTACGACGTCATCGCCATGATCTTCCACTACCACTACCAGTGGAACAAGGCGCAGGAGCGCGAGCGCAACGAAGTCGCGGTTGGCGAGCATCTGGCCTATATCGTAGCCCTGAAATCGCGCGATCTCGGCAAGGTCGATGCCGCCTGCCGCAAACATCTGAAGTCGGCGCGCAACACGTTGCTGACCTCGATTCCGGAAATCGGTCGGATCGCTTCTTAACGCGCCGCGTTGCCGCAGCGATGATTTGGCGATTTTCCGGCCACGTAACGCGTGCTAGGTATCTGCCGTTGCTGCGTGAAGAGGCAGGTATTTGAACATCCGGCGCCAAAGATGGAGCATGACGGCCGCGTTTGTCGCGGCTTGTGTATTGCTGCTCCAGTCGACGCTCGGCGCCTTTGCCTTCGGCACGGCGCCGGATGCCTCGCAGCTCGACGCCTTCGGCAACGTCATCTGCACCCATGAGGGAGCGGTCCAGCTTCCCGGAGGCGATCCGCACCAGCAGCATATGCCGGCATGCTGCATGCTTGGCTGCAGCATGGCCTCGGTTGCCTATGCGCCGCCGCCCGATGTCGGCCTGGTCCAGGTCAGCCTGTCCTTCGAGACTGTTTCCTTTGTCGTTCCGATAACCAGGCATCTCGATTTCACACGCGAGCGTTCTCCGGCCAATCCGCGCGCGCCGCCGGTTACGGCCTGAAACTGCGGCATCTCGCGTAACCTGCGCGAATGACAATCATCCAATGACCGATATCGTTCGCGACCGGAAACGGCGCGACCTCATATTCATGGAGCCTACCCATGCCCCATTTTCTTCGTGCCGCCGCGCTCGCCTTTGCACTTGTATTCGCAGGCGGCGCCCATTTCGCCTTCGCGCATGAGTTCAAGGTCGGTGACATCGAGATCGAGCATCCCTGGTCGCGCGCCACGCCGGCCGGCGCCAAGGTCGCCGGCGGCTATTTCACCATCGTCAACAAGGGCAGCGCGCCGGACCGGCTGCTGTCGATTGCCTCCGACATTTCGGCAAAGGCCGAATTGCATGAAATGGGGGTGAAGGATGGCGTCATGACCATGCGCCCGGTCGAAGGTGGCCTGGACATCCCGGCGGGCGGCAAGGTGACGCTGGGACCCGGCGCTTACCACATAATGTTCATGGATCTGAAGCAGCCGCCCAAGGAGGGCCAGATGTTTGCCGCCACGCTGACCTTCGAGAAAGCTGGAGCGGTGACTGTCGAGTTTGCCGTGCAAGCCATAGGCAGCGCACCGCCTCAGGAAGACAACGACTGACCAATTATTGCCAACCGATTTTCGAGAGGGACCATCATGAACAAGTATCTTTTGCCGGCCGCTGTATTCCTTGTCCTGGGGACGAGTGCCGCCTTCGCCCATATCACGCTTGAAACGCAGGAGGCCGCGGTCGGCTCGACCTACAAGGCCGTGCTGCGGGTGCCGCATGGCTGCGACGGCAAGGCGACGATTGCCGTGCGCGTGCAGATCCCGGAAGGGGTGATCGCGGTGAAGCCGATGCCGAAGCCCGGCTGGACGCTGCAGGTCAAGAACGGCAAATACGAGAAATCCTATCAGCTCTATGGCGAGGCGGTGACGTCGGGCGTCAAGGAAGTCGACTGGAGCGGCGGCAGCCTGCCGGATGAATTTTACGACGAATTCGTCTTCCGCGGCACGCTGGCCGCCGATCTGCCGGTCGGCCAAAAACTCTATTTTCCGGTGGTGCAGGAATGCGATGGCGCCACTACGCGTTGGATAGAGATTCCGGCTGCTGGCCAGGATGAAGATGCGCTGGAAGATCCGGCGCCCGGCCTCAACCTGCTGCCCAAGAAGTGATGCATTGGCGGCGCGCTGCTTCGAAGCGGCGCGCCACTGTTTTGGTGGATGGCATGAGCGTGGCCTGTTTCCAGCGGATAGAACGGACAGTCGGCAGGTGCTTCGGCCTGCTGGCCACGATCCTGCTTCTTGCCGTCCTCGCCACGCCAAACCAGGCCTTTGCCCATGCGGCACTGATCAAGGCCGACCCGTCCGACGGCGCTGTGCTTGCGCAAACGCCGACGCAATTTTCGCTGACCTTCAGCGAGCCCGTGTCGCCGCTGGTGCTGGCCCTAGTCCGGCCCGACGGTACGCCTGTTGCGCTGACCTCGTTCCGGCTCAACGACCAGACGGTCGCGATCGACAATCCGCAAAAACTCGAGCCGGGCACACATGTCTTGAGCTGGCGGGTGATTTCCGCCGATGGCCATCCGGTCGCGGGCTCGGTGCTGTTTTCCGTCGGCGCGCCAAGCGCGGCGCCGGCAGTGGCGGAGGCCGTCGACATGGATCTGTGGTCGGCGATCTGGACCGGCAAGGTTCTTCTCTACATCGGGCTTTTCCTCGGCGTCGGCGGCGCCTTCGCGCTGACATGGCTGGCGCAAGGTGTGCACTCAGGCCAGCGTTTCGTCATTGCCGCAATCCTCTGCGGTCTGGTAGCCGCCCCGCTGTCGCTCGGGTTCCAGGGGCTGAATGCGCTGGGCGCACCGCTCGCCCGGCTGGCGCAACCGGTGGTCTGGCGGACCGGACTCGGCACCAGCTTCGGCTGGACGGTGCTGATTTCGCTGGCGGCGCTTGGGCTTGGTCTTTTGTCGCTGGTCGGGCCGCGCGCCGGCGCCAGGCCGCTGGCGCTCGCCGGACTTGTGGGTGTCGGCGCAGCCCTTGCCGCCAGCGGCCATGCCAGTGCGGTCGAACCGCAATGGCTGACGCGGCCGATGATGTTCCTGCACGGCACCGGCATCGCCTTCTGGGCCGGGGCGCTGCTGCCGCTCGGCCTGGCGCTGAACCGACAATCGGCCGACGCCGGCGTGTTTCTGCGGCGGTTTTCACGCACGATCATGCCTGTGGTGGCGGTGCTGGCTGTTGCCGGCATCGTGCTCGCTATCATCCAGGTGCAGACTCCGGCGGCACTGGTCAACACCGCCTATGGCCGGCTGCTGCTGATCAAGCTGGCGCTACTGGTGTTTCTGTTCACGCTGGCAGCGGTCAATCGATGGCGGCTCACCGCCTTGGCCGAGGCCGGAGCGACGGAGGTGCGGCGACGGCTCAGCCGCTCGATCTCAGTCGAAATGCTGATCGTGCTCCTGATCTTCGGCGTTGCCGCCGGCTGGCGCTTCACGCCGCCGCCACGGGCGCTGGCGATCGCCGCGGCGCAGCCGACATCGACCCATATCCACACGCTGAAGGCGATGGCCGACATCGACATCACGCCCGGCCATGCCGGACAGGTTGCTGCCTCCATCGTCATCATGGACGGGGATTTCGGACCGCTCGACGCCAAGGAAGTGACGCTGGTGCTGTCCAAGCCCGATTCCAGCATCGAGCCGATAAAACGGCCGGCAACCAAACCCGGCGACGGCACCTGGCGGGTCGACAATCTCGTCATCCCGGTACCCGGCCGCTGGACGGCGCGGCTCGACATTTTGGTTTCGGACTTCGACATCGTGAAGATAGAGGCGCCGATCGATATCCGGCCGTAAAGCCGGACTGCCATACGGCACCGCGCGAGTTGGGCGAGACAATCCACCCAACACAAATCGGCGAGGCGGTTGACGCGGCCCGAAAGGGCCGTCAATCATCCCCGCAAATCGCGGGCTCAAACAAACAAAATTCGAAAACAGGGAAGAAACGATGGAAAAAGCCGAAATCGGCCTGATCGGCCTTGGCACGATGGGCTCCAACCTGGCGCTCAACATTGCCGAGCACGGGCACCGCATCGCCGTCTTCAACCGCACCAAGGCGCGCACGGATGCCTTCCTCGAAAGCGCCGGTGCACTCAGGGACATGGTAGTGCCCTGCTACAGCCTCGAGGAACTCGCCGAAGCCATCCGGCCGCCGCGTCCGATCATCATCATGGTGCTGGCCGGCAAGCCGGTCGACGAGCAGATCGAAGCGCTGCGCGGCGTGCTGTCGGCCAACGACATCGTCATCGATGCCGGCAACGCCAATTTCCGCGATACGATGCGGCGCTTTTCCGAATTGTCGGGCTCGGGCCTGACCTTCATCGGCATGGGTGTGTCCGGCGGCGAGGAAGGCGCGCGGCACGGGCCGTCGATCATGGTCGGCGGCACCGAAGAATCCTGGAAGCGCGTCGAAAGCGTGCTGACCGCGATCTCGGCCAAATTCAAGGCCGAACCGTGCGCTGCCTGGCTCGGCACTGATGGCGCCGGGCATTTCGTGAAAACCATCCACAACGGCATCGAATACGCCGACATGCAAATGATCGCCGAGATCTACGGCATTTTGCGTGACGGCCTCGGCATGGGGCCGAAGGAGATCGACAAGGTCTTCGAAGACTGGAACAAGGGCCGGCTCGATTCGTACCTGATCGAGATCACCGCCAAGGTGCTGGCCGCCGACGATCCGAAGACCGGCAAGCCGGTGGTCGACATCATCCTCGACCGCGCCGGCCAGAAAGGCACCGGTAAATGGTCGGTCATCGAGGCGCAGCAGCTCGGCATTCCGGCGACGGCGATCGAAGCAGCGGTGGCGGCACGCGTGCTGTCGTCGATCAAGGATGAGCGCCAGGCTGCGGAAAAGGCCTATGGCAATATCGGCGTGACCAGGATCTCCGGCGACAAGACGGCACTTCTGAAAGACCTGGAGCTGGCGTTGCTCGCCGGCAAGATCGCCGCCTATGCGCAAGGTTTCGCGGTGATGAGCGGCGCCTCGAAGGAGTTTAACTGGAACCTGCCGATGCCGACCATCGCCAAGATCTGGCGCGCCGGCTGCATCATCCGCTCGCAGATGCTCGACACGATGGCGGAAGCCTTCGGCTCCGGCGGCGCTGCCACCAACCTCCTGATGGCGCCGGCCTTCATCGCCATGATGCAGGAGGCGCATCCGTCGCTCCGGCGCATCGTCGCCAAGGCTTCCGAGGCCGGCTCGCCGGTCCCGGCTCTGGCGTCGGCGCTCGCCTATTTCGACAGCTACCGCCAGGGCCGCGGTACCTCAAACCTGATCCAGGCGCAGCGCGATTTCTTCGGTGCGCATGGCTTCGAGCGCATCGGCGAGCAGGGGGCTTTCCATGGACCGTGGGGCAGCGGTGCTGCTGGGTAGAGTCGTGCCAGTCAGCTTTGATAGGCGACCACGTCGCCTGGCTTGACCACGGTCTGCAAAGAGCCCGGTGCCGCGCCGCCTATCCAGCCCAGCACGGCGCGGGCAAGCTCGGTGCCCGCGAGGCGGAAGTCTTCGTTGACGATCAGCAACTCCCGGCGGAACAAATGCAGCAGTTCCGACGACTGTTTCGAAACCACATCGACGTCGCGGCCGAGTTTCAGGCCGGCATCCTCGATTCCGGCGACGACGGCCAGCGTCGCGGCGGCGGCGCTGCTGACGAAGCCGTCCGGCCTGACCTCCCGGCGCATCAGCTGGGCAGTCCGCGTCCTGATCTGATCGATCGACTGGTCGATTGAAACGGTGTTGAACGGCACTTCGCTGGCGTCGACCTCGCCCAGCGCATCGACAAAGCCGTTCACCGTGTGGCCGTAATAGGTGAGCCCCACAGGCGGTGTCACCAGCGCCAGCCGGCGCCGGCCGATGCCGGCCAGATGGCGAACCGCCTCGGCGGCGAAGGCGTAATTGTCGAAGTCATGATAGGGGTGGACGAGCCCCATATCGGTGCGGCCATGCGTGGCAAAGGGAATGCCGCGCTCCAGCATGTAGCGGGCGCGTGGGTCATTGGGCTGCGTGCGCGAAATGATGACGCCGTCGGCCGATCCCGTCTCGACCAGATACTTCACCGGATCCAGCGGATCCTGCGAGCGCGAATAGGGCGTGACGATCAGGTGATAGGGCGTGTCGGCAATGACCTCCGAGACACCGTAGATTATGTCCGAGACAAAGCTCATGATCTCGCGCTCGGTGTTGAGCACGAGGCTGATGACATTGGTCTTGCCGGTCCGCAGGCGCACGCCGGCACGGTTTGGCCGGTAACCGATCTGCCTGGCGACGAGCTGGACGCGCCGCCTGGTCTCGGCGCCGATCTCGGGCGCATCCTTCAACGCACGCGAGACGGTGGTGACGCCGAGCCCGGTCATGAAGGCAAGCGTCTTCAACGTCGGGCGCTCATGCGCCGACGCCTCGTCGTCCTTGTCCGTCTGGTCCCTGTCCATTCGTCCCGCCCCGTCAGGGGCATAGCAGCCGCCGGCTCTGCCGACAATCGCTTCCATGACGATGTGGCACGGCGGTTCACTCGTTGAGCGTCAGTATACTGAAACGTTACAGATTGCCAATCTTGCCACCGCAGGCCCCCTAATTCATGGTGCCGGTAGTGTTTTCGGACCGGGCCGAAGCCACGCGAGAAAACGAGGCCTAGGGTGAATTTCTTGCACTGCAGCATGATTTTGCAGCGCAGCAGCGGGTTTTGTTCTGGATTTGCCGACTTACGCGCAAGGAATTTGTTCGCGTCTCGAAAAAATATCAAACCAGCTTACGTCGAGGGGTTGCGCGCACCGCACAATTGCCGTATCGAAAATCTGTAACGTTTCAGATTCTGGGAGGAACCGAAATGCGCTATAAACTTTTGACCGCTGCCTTTGCCGCGACGGCCGCGTTGCAATTTGCCGGCCAGGCCAGGGCCGCGGACCTGGAGGTTATCCACTGGTGGACGTCGAAGGGCGAGTCGGCGGCGGTCTCGCAGTTCGCAAAGGCCTTCGACAATGACGGCCATGGCGACAAGTGGGTGGACAGCGCGATTGCCCTGGGCGAAACCGCCCGCTCGACCGTTATGCAGCGCGTGCTCGGCGGCGATCCGCCTGGTGCGGCTCAATTCAATCCCGGACGGCAGTACGAGGAACTGATCTCGGGCGGGAAACTGCTCGACCTCACGGATGTCGCGACCGCCGGCAAATGGGACCAGATCATTCGCCCGAAGGCGATCGGCAGCGCCTGCCTCGTTGACGGTCACTGGTGGTGCGTTCCGGTCAACATTCATTCGAACTACTGGGCCTGGTACTCCAAGCCGGTGTTCGAGAAAGCGGGTGTGCCGGAGCCGAAGAACATGGCCGATTTCATCGCGGCGGCGCCCAAGATCAAGGAGGCAGGCTTCATTCCCTTCGCCATCGGCGGCGATGGAAACGGCTGGCAGATCCAGTTGCTCTTCCAGGACATGGTTACCGAGGCTCTCGGTGTCGCCAAGCGTGACGAGATGTATACCAAGAAGAGCGCCGAAATTGCCGGCAGCCCCGAGATGAAAGGCGTCTTCACGCAGTTGAGGGCCCTGAAGCAGTTCACCGACAACGGCTACGCCAACCGCAACTGGAACGACACCACCAATTTGGTGATCACCGGCAAGGCCGGACTTCAGGTGATGGGCGACTGGGCGCGCGGCGAATTCGCGGCCGCCGGCATGACCGGCGTCAAGGATTTCGGCTGCATGATCGGCCTGAACGAGGCCAAGCCGGTGGTCAGCACCGACGGCGACATCATCGTTTTCTTCAAGCAGAACAATCCAGACGTCGAAGCCGCGCAGAAGCGTCTTGCGGCGCTCCTCATCAGCCCGGAGGTGCAGGTCGCCTTCAACAACGCCAAGGGGTCGATGCCCGTGCGGGCCGATGTCGACATGTCGACGGCCGACCCGTGCATGCAGAAGTCACTGAAAGCGGTGGAAGACCCGGCCAACATCGTCACGGCGACGAACCGGTTCATCACAGAGAACACGAACCAGCAGATCAATGAGCTCGTCGCGCAATACTTCGCGGACGACTCCATGACAGCTGACGACGCCACTGCGAAGTTCGCTACCGTCATCGGCAATTCCGACTAGGAGCCGATCAGTACACAGAGGCGCCGCCCTTTGCGGCGGCGCCTCTGTGGCCTACGGGCAGACAATCGCAGGACGGGAAGCAGCAGTGGTCCGAGCCCGGTGGTTCGGACAGCGCTGACGTTCACGTCGGCAGACTGCCCCCGAGTGTCGGCTGAAGCGGAGAAAGAATGACGATGCAGAAGAGCTGGAGGCGCAGATTTCACCTGCCCGCCGTCATCGGGACGATACCGATGATTCTCGTCGCCGTCGGCGTGTTCGTGATCGGAATCGGCTTCTCAGTGCTATGGTCGTTCACCAGCTCCAAGCTCTTCCCCACCTACGATTTCGTTGGTCTGGCGCAATACAGGCGCCTTTGGGCCGATAGCCGCTGGCTCGTCTCGGTCAACAACATATGGTTCTTCGGCCTGATGTCCATCACCTGCAACATGGTGTTCGGCTACCTGCTTGCCGTTTTCATGGACCAGCGCATCCGCCAGGAAGACCTGTTCCGCTCGATCTTCCTGTATCCATTCGCCATGTCGCTGATCGTCACCGGGCTGGTTTGGCAATGGGTGCTCGACCCCAACCTCGGCCTGCAGGCGGCGCTCCGCAATTTGGGCTGGTCGAGCTTCAGTTTCGCTCCGCTGGTCGATGCCGAGACCGCAATATACGCGCTGGTCGTGGCGGGCATCTGGCAGGGCTCGGGCGTGACGATGGCGATCCTGCTTGCCGGCCTGCGCGGCGTTGACGAGGATATCTGGAAAGCGGCGAGGGTCGACGGCATCCCGACCTGGCGCACGCACCTTTCCATCGTGGCGCCGATGATGAAGGGCGCGTTCGCCACTGCCTTCGTTCTCCAGTGCGTAAGCGTGGTGCGCGTCTACGACCTGGTGATCGCCATGACCGGCGGCGGTCCCGGCATCGCCACGTCCATGCCGGCAGTCTACGTCATCCAGCTCATCACTGTGCGCCAGAACGTCGGCCAAGGCATGGCTGCGGCAACGATGATGCTGCTGCCGGTCCTGGTCGTGCTGGCCTTCGGCGGAATCATACTATGGCGGCGAAATCGGGAAGCGATCACATGACCGCCGGCCAGATCACCACAATTCAGCCTACGCAAGAAGCCGCGGACCAGGCCGCGCAGCCCTTCGGGCCGAAACCGCGACAGATATCGGCCGGCCGCATCGGCCTTTATGCCTTCCTGGTCGTGGCGGCTCTCTTCTTCCTCATCCCGGTCTACATCATGATTGTCACCTCGCTGAAGGGGATGCCGGAGATCAGGCTGGGACATCTTTTCAACCTTCCGGGCGAGCCGACCTTTCAGCCCTGGGCCGATGCCTGGCTGCATGCCTGCACCGGCCGCGACTGCAACGGTCTCAGCCCAGGCTTTTACAATTCGGTGAAGATCACCCTGCCTAGCGTGGTCATCTCGATCATCTGCGCGTCGATCAATGGTTACGCGCTGACCTTCTGGCCTTACAAGGGCGCCAACCTGCTCTTCGGCCTGCTCGTGTTTGGCGCCTTCGTGCCCTATCAGGTGGTGATCTATCCGTTGATCATCGGCCTGAGCTCGGTCGGGCTGTTCGCGTCGCTGCCTGGTATAATCATCGTGCACACGATCTTCGGAATGCCCATCCTGACGTTGCTGTTCCGCAATTTCTACGCGGCGATACCGGTCGAGCTGTTCAAGGCAGCGCGCGTCGACGGTGCGGGTTTCTGGCGCATCTTCTTCTACATCATGCTGCCGATGTCGGTGCCGATCACTGTCGTCGCCGTTATCCTGCAGGTCACCGGCATCTGGAACGACTTCCTGTTCGGTGTCGTGTTTGCCGGGCGGCCCAACTGGCCGATGACGGTGCAGCTCAACAACATCGTCAACACCACGACGGGCGTGAGGGAATACAATGTCAACATGGCGGCCACCATTCTGACGGCGGCGGTCCCTCTGATCATCTATTTCGTCTCCGGACGGTGGTTCGTGCGCGGCATCGCCGCCGGCGCGGTGAAAGGCTAGTGGATATGGCGCAGAACGGCACCAGCGTATCGATCCAGGATTTGTCGTTGAGTTTCGGCGCGGTGTCCGTGCTGCACACGCTGAATCTCGATGTCGCCGAAGGGGAATTTGTCGTGCTGCTCGGCCCGTCCGGCTGCGGCAAGTCGACCTTGCTCAACTGCATCGCCGGGCTGCTCGACATTTCCGATGGCCGCATCTTCATCAAGGGCAAGAACGTCACCTGGGAAGAGCCAAAGGACCGCGGCATCGGCATGGTGTTCCAGTCCTATGCGCTCTACCCGCAAATGACGGTGGAGAAGAACCTGTCCTTCGGCCTGCGCGTTGCCGGCGTGCCCAGGGACGAGATCGCCAAGCGCATCGCGCGCGCCGCAGAGATCCTGCAGATCGAGCCGCTGCTGCAGCGCAAGCCGGCGGCATTGTCCGGCGGCCAGCGCCAGCGCGTGGCGATCGGGCGGGCGCTGGTGCGTGACGTCGACGTCTTCCTGTTCGACGAGCCGCTGTCCAATCTAGACGCCAAGCTGCGCTCGGAACTGCGCGTCGAAATCAAGCTTCTGCACCGCAAGCTGCAGAACACGATGATCTATGTCACCCACGACCAGATCGAGGCGATGACTTTGGCCGATCGCATCGCCGTCATGCGCGGCGGCGTCATTCAGCAGCTCGACGCGCCGCAGACGATCTACAACCGGCCGGTCAACCGCTTTGTCGCCGGCTTTCTCGGCTCGCCGGCGATGAATTTCCTCGAAGGGGAACTGGAGGCCGGTCCGACGTTCAAGACGGACGGTGTTTCGGTGCCGCTTGAGCGCTATGCCTTTGACGGTACGGAGCGCCCCACCGGCGCTTGCGTGCTCGGCATCCGGCCCGAACACATCGCCTTCGGTGACGCGGCGAAGTCGATGCCGTTTTCCGCCAGCGGTTCCGTCGAGATCGTCGAGCCGATGGGTTCCGACACGCTGGTGTGGACCAAGCTCGGCGGCCGCAACCTTTCGTTCCGCGTCGAGGCGGAACGGACGCTGCGCAGCGGCGATCCGGTCCAGTTCGGTTTCGATCCGGCGCGCGCCTCGCTGTTCGACGCGGCGACCGGCAATCGGCTGTAATTTTTGAAAATCATCCCAATCACATCCCCCAAGAACGATCCCCCAAGACGTAACCAACCAAGAAACGGATAAAGACGATGAACTGGTCATTCCAACTCTACAGCGCCCGCAATTTTCTGCCCTGGGACGGCATCCTCAAAATGCTGGGCAAGGTCGGCTACAAGGAAGTCGAAGGCTTCGGCGGCGTCTATGACGACCCCAAGGCGTTCCGCGCCGAGCTCGACAAGAACGGGCTTGCGATGCCGACCGGGCATTTCTCGATCGATGCGCTGGAGAACGATTTCGACGGCGTGCGCAAAACGGCCGACGCGCTCGGCATCACGCTGGTCATCTGCCCCTATCTCATGGCCGAACAACGGCCGGCCGATTCCGCCGGCTGGCGCGGCTTTGGCGAGCGCCTTGCCAAGGTCGGCGAAACCGCAAAAAAGGCCGGTTACGGCTTTGCCTGGCACAACCATGATTTCGAGTTCAAGAAGCTCGCCGACGGTTCGGTGCCGCAGGACCACATCCTGTCGGCCGCACCGGACATTGGCTGGGAGATGGACGTCGCCTGGGTGATCCGCGGCGGCGTCGATCCGCTGCCCTGGATCGAAAAGCACGGCAAACGCATCAGCGCCGTCCATGTCAAGGACATGGCCAAAGCAGGCGAAGGGCTTGACGAGGATGGTTGGGCCGATGTCGGCCACGGCACCATTGACTGGGCCGGCCTGATCAAGACACTGCGCGCCAAGAGCGCGGCCAAATATTACGTCATGGAACAGGACAACCCCAACGACATCGAGCGCTTCGCCAGCCGCTCGCTCGCTTCCGTCAAGGCTTACTAGGAACAATCATCATGGCAAAGAAACTGGGTATCGGCGTCATCGGCTGCGGCAACATCTCGAAGGCGTATTTCTCGCTGGCGCCGCTGTTTCGCGGCATCGAGATGCGCGCTTGCGCCGACATCAACATGGACGCGGCGAAGGCACGGGCGAAAGAGTTCAAGCTGCGCGCCGAAACTGTCGACGAACTGCTCAAGGACGACGAGATCGACATCATCGTCAACCTGACCATCCCAGCGGTGCATTACGAGGTGTCGAAGCAGATCCTCGACGCCGGCAAGCATGTCTATTCGGAAAAGCCGTTCGTGCTGTCGATCAAGGAAGGGCTCGACCTGAAGAGCCGCGCCGAGAAGAAGGGTCTGCGCATCGGCTCGGCCCCGGACACTTTCCTCGGCGGCGCGCACCAGCTGGCGCGCAACCTCATCGACAATGGCACGCTGGGCAAGATCACCAGCGGCACCTGCCACGTCATGGGTCACGGCATGGAGCACTGGCACCCCAATCCGGATTTCTTCTTCCAGCCGGGTGCGGGTCCGGTGCTCGACATCGGACCGTATTACATCACCAACCTGATCCAGTTGATCGGCCCGGTAAAACAGGTGGCGGCCGTTGCGACGACCCCTGCCAAGGAACGCACCATCAGCTCAAAGCCGCGTGCGGGAGAAAGGATCCCGGTCAACACGCCGACGACCATCCACGGCCTGCTCGAGTTCGAGAATGGCGCGGTGATCACGCTCAACACCAGTTGGGACGTTTGGGCCCACGGTCATGCGCCGATGGAACTCTATGGCGAGGCGGGTACGGTCTATGTGCCGGATCCGAATTTCTTCGGCGGCGACGTGCGCATCACCGAGGCTACCAAGCCGGTGAAGAAACTGCCGAAATGGAAGCATCCGTTCGGCGTGCCGAACGAAATGCACGGGCAGGGCATGATGGCCAATTACCGCACCGCAGGCCTTGCCGACATGGCGCTGGCAATCGCCGAGGGCCGGCCGCACCGCTGCTCGATGGAACTGGCACTGCATGCGGTCGACGTCATGACCGGGCTGTTGCGGTCGGGCGAGACCGGCAAGTTCGTCGCCATGCAGACGACCTGCGAGCGGCCGGCTGCACTCGGCGTCAAGGACGCAAAAGGGCTGTTGGCGAAGAAGAAATGAGGTAGAAGGGTGTCGGCGCGCTCGCGCCGACACCCATTCAATCCAGGATATGTACCCATGCGCTGGCAGCCGGCTGAAAACCGCTATGAGAAAATGGTCTATAACAGGTGCGGGCGATCCGGCCTGAAGCTGCCGGCGATCTCGCTCGGCCTGTGGCACAATTTCGGCAACGACACGCCGCACAAGACCAAGCAGGCGATTGCGCGCAAGGCCTTCGATCTCGGCATCACCCATTTCGATCTCGCCAACAATTACGGCCCGCCGCCCGGCTCGGCCGAGATCGCCTTCGGCGACATATTGCGCACCGATTTCGCCGGCTATCGCGACGAGCTGATCATCTCGACCAAGGCGGGTTACGAGATGTGGGCCGGTCCTTACGGCGAATGGGGCAGCCGAAAATATGTGCTGGCCAGCCTCGACCAGAGCCTGAAGCGGATGGGGCTCGACTATGTCGACATCTTCTATTCGCATCGCTTCGACCCGGATACGCCGCTGGAAGAAACGATGGGCGCGCTCGATCATGCGGTGCGTTCGGGCAAGGCGCTCTATGCCGGCATCTCGTCCTACAATTCGCAGCGCACGCGCGAGGCGGCCGACATCTTGAAGCAGCTCGGCACGCCCTGCATCATCCATCAGCCGAGCTATTCAATGCTCAACCGCTGGGTCGAAGAGGACGGGCTGCTCGATACGCTGGAAGGGCTCGGCGTCGGCTCGATCGTGTTCTCGCCGCTGGCGCAAGGCATGCTGACCGACAAATATCTCGGCGGCATCCCCGAGGGCAGCCGCGCTGCCCAAGGCAAGTCGCTGCGTCCCGCCTTCATCAACGACAAGACCATCGCCAACATCAAGGCGCTGAACGCGATCGCCGGCAAGCGTGGCCAGACGCTGGCGCAAATGGCGCTGGCCTGGGTGCTGCGCAAGGGCCGGGTGACCTCGGCGCTGATCGGCGCCAGCCGGCCTGAACAGGTCGAGGACTGCGTCGGTGCGCTCAAGGTGCTCGAGTTCAGCGACGCCGAGCTCGCCGAGATCGACACTTACGCGCGCGAGTCCGACATCAATCTGTGGGCGGCTTCGGCGGAGCGCAAAGGCCCGCCGAGGAAGTAAGCACAGCCGGCAAACGATACGAATCAAAACGGCGGGAGGATCCCGCCGTTTTGCATTTTCATGAGACGATGAACCGTTCTTGCCTCAGGGCTTCTTGGCGGTGCCGAGACCAGCCTTGGGCGCTGCCGCGGGGGCCGGAGCGAGGGTCTTCATCTTGGCTTCGATCCAGCCGGTGTAGTTGGCCAGCCGCGTGTAGATGCCGTAGGCGTTCTTGTGGCCGCAGGCGGCGGTGCCGTCGGACGGACCTTCGCCCCAGCTGACGACGCCGACCTGGACCGGACCGTCGGCGCCGGTCATGAACAGCGGCCCGCCGCTGTCGCCGTTGCAGGCGTCGCGTTCGCCGCTGTCGGTGCCGGCGCAGATCATGTTGTTGGTCAGCGGATCCGACATGTCGGCGGCAATCGCATCGGCAGCGGCATCGATGCCCTTTTCCGAATAACGCATGCGGTGCGAGAGGTCGCTGAGCGCCGCCTTGAGGTCGCGTGCATAGATCGACTTGATGCCGCTGTTGCAGGCAGCGCTCGGCTCGAGATCGAGATCGGCGACCATCAGCGCGGTCGGGAAAGTCCCGTCCTGCATCTTGCCCCAGCCGATCACAGTGGTCTTGCCGCTGTCAGGCGTCGGCTCATTGGTGATCTTGATGACCGGTGCGTCAGCCGGCTCGGCCAGCCGGAGCAGGCCGAGATCATTGTCCAGTGTCTGTTCGCTGTAGTTCTCGTTGACGATGACCTCGACCACCTTGTAGCGCTTGCCTTCGGTGAGATCGGTGGCGCCGGTTAGCACGGTCACCGTCTCGGGCGAAATCGGCCGGCCCTTGTCGTTGAGGCAGTGCGCCGCTGTCAGCACCCATTGCGGCGCGATCAGGCTGCCGCCGCAGAATTGCGCATTCGGCTGTGAGGCCGGGCTGGGATCCAGCCGGGCGGTGGTCAGCAGCGCGACCTGGAATGGATAGGCGCCCTTGTCGGCTTCCTTGCCGCCATAGACGCGGTCGGCGCCGTCGGGGTTCTCAGCCTTGGCCTTGTCCCTGGCTTCGGCGACGCGTTGCATCGGCGAGACCGCCGCTTCCGGCCTGACCGCGGCGTCAGCCGCCTGCAGCGCGTTGACGGCGGGAAAAGCAGCCGCGATGCCCAACAGCGATGCAGCGGCGAGCGGCCTGAACCGATGGAAAATGTTCACCTTGAAACCTCCTGAATGAAAATTGGCGGGCGATGCCAAGCTAGCGCAAAATCAGCCTGGGCGAACCGGTACGCCGCTCGCATCTTGCGCCATATCGAACGGCGCGCGAGCGGTCATAAAACCGAAACACCACTTTTGCTAATCGTGCCCGTCGGGCAGAGCCCACCCAAACCCTATAGCCCCCCACGGGCTACGTGGGAGCGATTTGTCATTGCCAATGTTGGATTATTTTAGGCAGTATATCGACGCGGATGTGTTTGGCGGAGGACTTTAACGAGGCCGTTCGGAACGATGATCCGACACGGGCGGGTAACCAAACTGACTTTTTAACGCCACCACGATCTCGACAATATTTCTGTATTTTGATCCACTCCTTGCTGACTTTTGGGAGAGTCTCACCATGACAAAACTGACAAGCACTATCATTGCGTCCGCATTGCTATCCACCGCACTGTGGGCGATGCCCGCCTTCGCCGCCGATCCCGGCTCCGCGAATGCCGGCAACGGCGAAAGCATGCGCGATGTCGGGACGGGCGACTACCAGCCTGGCCGGGCAAAACCGATCGCGCCGCCGAAGCTGACCGAAGACGAAGCCAGCCGGGCAGCGCCGCTGACCGACGAGGCAACGGCGGTCAAATCCTATGGCATCGTCGGCCGTTCCTCGGATGGCAAGGACATCAAGATCGATGCCGGCGAGACGCTGAAGGACCTTGTCATCAAGGAACTGAATGCGCCGGCCAACGCACCGAATGCCGACAAGACGGGGCTGACGGGCGGCGACGAAGCCGGCCGCCAGGTGTTCGGGGCAGACGACCGCGAGCAGATCAAGAACACCAAGACCTACCCGTTCACCGCGATCGGCTATATCGAAGGCAAAGCCAAGAGCGGTTATGGCAGCTGCTCCGGGACCTTGATCGGTCCGCGCACGGTGCTCACCGCCGCGCATTGCCTCTACAGCAATGAAGACAAGGCCTGGCTCGACGACGTCATCTTCGTGCCGTCGCTCAACGGCAACACCGCAGACGATGCACCGTTCGGCGCTTTCTCCTATGAGAGCGTCTACATCCTTCAGGGCTTCATCGACAATTATCAGGGCTACTACGGCTCGGTCATTCCGTGGGACCTCGGCATCATCACGCTGAAGCAGGATATCGGCACCAATCTCGGCTGGCTGGGCTATGCCAACTATGAGGATCTCGGCGATTTCACCGCCAACATCATCGGCTATCCCGGTGACAAGCCGATGGGCACGATGTGGAAGGCGACCTGCGAGGTGCACGCCGAAAACATCGGTATGGAGTATTTCCAATACGACTGCGACACCTATCCGGGGTCGAGCGGCAGCTCGGTCTACGCCTATGACAATGGCGCCAAGCAGCGCGTCGTCACCGGCGTAAACGTGGCTGAAAGCCCGAATGCCAACACCGCCGTGCGCCTGAACGCCGCCAACGTGCAGTGGATCAACAGCCTGTACAAATAAGACCCGATCTTTCGCCGGCAAACAGCGGCGAGAACCGGCAGTACCAAACCGGCGACGGGACCCTTCCCGTCGCCGTTTTTTGCATCGAAATCGCTCCCTTGCACAGTTTTGCGGCGGCGCTTACGCCAGGCGATCCAAGGGTTGGGAAGGATGGCGCGGGCAGGAATGATCTTCGGGGTCAGGGTGATGGCGGCCGTATCCATGCTGGCCGCACTGACATGTTTTTCCGCTATGGCCGATCAAGGTGGGGCATTGCCGTTGCCGAGATAGCCGCGAATGGTGCGCAGCGTTACCCCACTCTGCCAGTCCCAGATTCGGATGGTCTTGTCGTCCGACGACGAGACCAGTTCCTGGCCGTCCGGCGTGAAGGCAAGGTCGGTCACCCTCGCACTGTGACCACCGGTGTTGAGATCGAGATGGAAATCGAGGTCTTCGGCACGCGCGATCGACGCCAGCGCCAGAAGACCGACCACGATCAGTCACCGGAAAGCACGCAAGGGATAAGAGCTGCCCGGCACCTTCATTGCGCCGCTATTTGGAGTCAGCGGGAGGCGAGCCGTGGCGTACATAGTTCTCGATCGCCTGGGCATAGTTCGCGGAACCGGTCTTGCGCTCCTTTTCTATGTAGCCGGCAAAGTAGCTCCAGAACGACACCGCATAGTCGCGGAAATAGGCGTCGGCAACATCGCGCGAGCAGAGCTTTCCCTCGACACAGATGGAGAGACGGTTGAGGAAATAGACGATGCGGTCGAAATTGTCGTTGAAATCGGCGATCGGCATGGTGCCGCCCCCGGCCGTCATTGCCTCGATGCCGATGCGTTGCCGGAACACCTGTTCCTCGGTCGGCGACGGCGTGGCGCTGAGCAGATTGTCATATTTGGCGTTGAGCGCCGCCAGCCGCTCCTTGAGCGCGCGTTGTGCCTGCTGAAAATCCTTGCTTTCCCAGAGCTCGACCAGCGACATCGTCTGCTCGACGCGCTTCTGTTCCTGGTTTGCCAGAAACTGGAAGACCGAGAAGGCGAGGGTGAAGATGATCGCCAGCCGCACGGCGAGGCCCGACCAGGCATAGGCCAGCATGCGCCAGTCGCGGTCGGTGAACGGGTTGGATTCCTTCTTGATCTCGTGGCTGCTCGGCCACGGAAAACCTTCGGTGGTTTCCGGCAAGGTCTCCGGCTTCTTGTTCGATGCCGGCACCGGCAGGGCCGGCCGTTTTTGTGTTGCAGTGCCCCCCGGCTTTTTCATCCGCAGCTGTCCAGTTGGATGGTGGCGGAGGGATCGAGCACGATGCCGGGCGCCTCCAGTTTCTTTTTCAGGCAATCGAGCTGCGTGCGCGAAATCATGAACTGCACGTCCGGTTCGACAGCCGCCTTGTTGGGTGACGGCAAGGGCTCGACCACGCCGCGCGAGGCGCAGCTGGAGAGATCGACGACGACGGCCGTGCTGCCGGTCTTGGCGATCTGGTCATACTGGTCGAGAAAGCAGGTGGCGAGCTCGGAATTGGTGACGACCTGCTTGACGCACAAGCCGCAGGTTTCGTCCGCCGAGGCACTGGCAACCAGCAACAAGCCGGCGGCAAGGCCGGTGATCGCTGCACGCCAGGAAAGCACGGGGATAGTCACTGATGTCCTCATCTGTTGCGTTCCGCTTCGGCACATCGAGGCGCTTCGAACCGGGAAATGTTCATATATCACGGCCTTGGCGCAAGAGCCGACAAAGGATGTCGGTCCGTTGCAGCTCAGGCGCGCGGCACCGTCTCCATCGGGAAGATCATCACCGCGCCCCTTGGTCCGCTTTTGTCGGCAAGCCGCATCACCGAGCGCGTCGCCGGCGCCATGCCGATGTCTGCGAGCATGTCTGAGAAGCCCGGCGTCCCCGAGGCAGCCCGCGTCACGGCACGGACGCCGTCCTGGGCAAGGAAACTCAGATCCTCTTTTTCGCTCTGCGGCGGCGCCTCGGTCAGCACGGCAATCATCCGCTCCATGCCGAAGCTGGTGTCGGTGAAGGCAAGCAGTCCTTCCTTCAGGCCCTGGTCTGCCTGCTGGTTGATCGGCGCCAACCGCTCGGAGACGATGTGAGTGATCGAATAGTCGCTGCCGATATAGAGCACGTTGATGTCGACGAACTCGTCGGACTCGTTCCTGGCCGCAATGTGCACCTGGTCGCCCGGCGAAACGCGCGGCACGGTCGAGGATTCGATCGGCTCCATCGCGCCGCTGTCCTGGCGCTTGATCAGGAACTGGACGCTGACTTCGTCCGGCCGGTAGTCGGAAGCAGCGGCGAGCCGCGACAGGCCGGTGGCGCGGAAGATCGTGGTCAGGTTCTTGGCGGTGTTTTCCGCGAGTTTGTCGCGCCCATCCTGATGGATGACGATGCGCGGCGGCTTGCTGCCGTCCTTCAGGCTGATGTCGCCCGACGCCGGCAGGAACCATAGCGCCGGCTCATCGCTGGCGTCGGCGGCAGCGCCGGCAATGGACTTTTCGCGCAGAACCGCCAGCCGCAAATCGGCGCTCTTGCCGGGCTCGACCAGCGCGATGTGGAAGCCGGAATTCGGCTTCGCCGCCAGTTCATCCAGAACCGAATTGACCAGCCCGGTTTCCTTTTCGAGCCCCGCGGTCGGCGCCGGCTTTGCCACCAGCAGCTTGTAGTCGACGGCAAGTTCGGCAACGCGTGCATAGGCGCCGGCGGGTACCGCCGTCGGCGCAAGCGCCGGCTTGCCGTCGAACTCGACCGGCTTGAGGTTGCTTTCCAGGTTCCTCGCCGATTGCACTTCCAGATAGCCGACCGCGTCGGACAGTTTCGACAGCGCCGAAGGCAGGATGGCGAGCTTGCTGCCGGGGGTAAGCCCCTGCAGCAGCCCTGCGCCGATCGCGACATCGCCATCCTTGACGGCAATTGGCCATTGCATGATTGCGTCGGTCTTGTCGGTGCCGAACACGCGGGCGTCGAGCTCGCCCTCGAACAAGGGCGTCGGCCTTGTGCGGCCGTCAGCCGAATATTGCTGCAGAACGGCCTGGCCGAGCTGGCGATAGGTGACGTTGGGGTTCTCGGCCAGCTTCGACAGGATGGTGAAGGTGAACAGGCCAAAGCGCGGCGCGTCGGGCGTACCCTTGGGCAGCGGCATTTCCGGCGTCGTTTCGACCGTCTGCGCGGCATAGAAGGCAACCAGCTTACCCCTGGCGACCGGCTCGGCGCCGGTCGGCGTCAGGTTGAAGGCCGGCTTGCGGCCGCCATTCTCGTCGAAACCGCGCGATGCGCTGACCGTGATGTCATCATAGGCCTTCACGGCTGCAGCCCTGGCCGCATCGTCGCCGCCGACGAGATCGGCGAATTCAACCTTGCGGTCCAGTTCGTCATCAACTTCCGCGGCACGCGTTGCAGTGCCGGAATGGCAGCAATCGAACACGACCCAGACAAAGGCGCCCTTGTCGCGGATGGCGTCGAGCGCGGTGCCGACCTCGTTGTCGACCAGCGCGTTGGGCACGCCTTCCTCGCGGTTGATCCATTTGTCGATGTCGGAGGGCAGGAAAATCTCGTCGAGGCCATCTGTCTCGTCGCCGGCCTTGGCTTGCGGCTGCTGGGCGCCGTGGCCCGACAAATGCAGATAGACGAAATCGTCGCGTTGCACCTTGCCGGCGAGATCGGCAAGGGCGGCCTTGATCGCCGCATGGGTCGGCGGACCGTTGGCGCCTTCGACATCCTTGGCGAGCAAGGTGATGTTCTCGGCCGAGAATTTCACCGGATCGGGCGTGTTCTTCAAGAGATAGTCGCGGACCAGGCCGGCATCGTTCTTGGGTCCGATCAGCCAGTTCTTCTGCGGCAGGTTCGGATAGTCGGTGCAGGCAACCAGCAGCGCATGATAGGTGCGCGAGGCGGCGAGGGTGCGGAACGAAACCGTACCGGCGGCCACAAGCGCCGACGTGCCGACGAGCAGCGTCCGTCGTGTCAATTTGATCATGATTGCTTCCCCAAGCCCGATCGAATTTCCAAGTGCGCTACCCCTCGTTGAGAATTTTGTCAGTATTTTGAATGTGGTTAGTGCCGTCAACCGGCGGTGGCGGTCGACGTGTCGATGGCGATAACGGAAACAGTGGCAAAAAGCCCGGTTCATCGCTATCTCAAGGGAATTGAGACCGCCGCATGCCGTGCAGGCGGTGCGGAAAGATCGGAAACAGGATCATGGCGGCAAGGGATGTGCTGACGAAGAATCAGCTGAGCGTGCTCGAGAAGCTCGAGGCCGCCAGCGGACCACTCAGCGCCTATACGCTGCTCGACCAGCTGCGCGAGCGCGGTTTCCGCGCGCCGCTGCAGGTCTACCGGGCGCTCGACAGCCTGGTGAAGTCAGGCTTCGTGCACCGGCTGGAAAGCCTCAACTCCTTCGTCGCCTGCGCCGAGCCGCATGACCACAGCCATTCGATGACCGCTTTTGCCATCTGCGACACCTGCGGGCAGGTGACGGAGATGTCGGACCATGATGTCGACCACCGGCTGGATGAGTGGGTGCGCTCTACGGGGTTTGCCGCCAAGAAGGCGGTGATCGAGTTTCGCGGGACGTGTGCGAAGTGTAGGGCTGAGGCTGCCTAGGCACGCACCTACGGCGAGACGCTAATGCGCCTCGTCCCAATTGTTGGCCGCCCGCGCGTCGACATGCAGCGGCACCGACATCGAGATTGCCGGCATCGGCGCGTTTTCCATCACGCGGCGCACCACGGGGATCGTCGCCTCGACTTCCGCTTCAACCGTCTCGAAGATCAGTTCGTCATGCACCTGTAGGAGCATGCGGGCGGACAGGCCGGCCTTTTCCAGCGCTTCGTCCATATGCACCATGGCGCGGCGGATAATGTCGGCGGCGGTGCCTTGCAGCCTGGCGTTGATCGAGGCGCGCTCGTTGAAGGCGCGGATCGACGGGTTTGACGACCTGATCTCCGGATAGTGGATGCGGCGGCCGAAGATGGTTTCGACGAAGCCATGTTCGCGCGCATAGGCCTTGGTCGCCTCGATATAGTCGCGAATGCCGGGGAAGCGCTCGAAATACTTCTTGATGTAGGCGCCGGCTTCCTCACGCGGGATCGACAGCTGGTTGGCGAGGCCAAAGGCCGAAATGCCGTAGATGATGCCGAAATTGATCGCCTTGGCGCGGCGGCGCACTTCCGAAGGCATGCCTTCGACCGGAACGGAAAACATTTCCGAGGCGGTGACGGCATGGATGTCGACGCCGTCGGCAAAAGCTTGCGTCAGCTGCGGTATCTCGGCGACATGGGCGAGCACGCGCAATTCAATCTGGCTGTAGTCGGCCGAGACCAGTTTCTGGCCCTTGTCGGCGATGAAGGCGGTCCGGATCTTGCGTCCTTCGGCGGTGCGCACCGGGATGTTCTGCAGATTGGGATCGGACGAAGACAGCCGGCCCGTCGTCGTCGCCGCCAGCGCATAGGAGGTGTGCACGCGCTTGGTGTCCGGGTGGATGAAGCCGGGCAGGGCGTCGGTGTAGGTCGATTTCAGCTTGGTCAGCTGGCGCCAATCGACGATCTTGCGCGGCAGTTCGTGGCCTTCGGCGGCAAGGTCTTCGAGAAGCTGCGCCGAGGTCGACCATTGTCCGGTCTTGGTCTTGGAGCCGCCGGGCAGGCCCATGCGGCCGAACAGGATGTCGCCGAGCTGCTTTGGTGAACCGATGTTGATGCGTTCGCCGATAAGCCCGTAGATTTCTTCTTCCAGCCGCGCCGCACCCTGCGCCAGCTCGCCGGAAAGACGGGACAGGATCTGGCGGTCGACCGAGATGCCGCGTTGTTCCATGCGGGCCAGAACCGGCACCAGCGGCCGCTCCAGCCGCTCATAGACCGAGACCAGGCCCTTGGCGGCCAACCGCGGCTTCAGCACCTGCCATAGCCTGAACGCCACATCGGCATGGCCAGCGGCGTAGGCGGTCGCCCTGTCGATATCGACCTGCTCGAAACCAACGGAGCTTCTGCCGGAACCGGCGAGATCCTTGAGCGGGGTCGTCGCATGGCCAAGCCATTTGTCGGCAAGCGACGACAAAGTGTGGTGGCCTGTGCCGGCGTCGAGCACATAGGAGATCAGCATGGTGTCGTCGAAGGGCGCGATGTCGATGCCGTGGCGGCTCATCACGACGATGTCGTATTTGGCGTCCTGGGCGATCTTGAGCACCGATTTGTCCTCAAGCAGCGGCTTCAGCAGCGCCAGCGCCTCGCGGACCGGAATCTGGTTCTCCAGCGCGCCGCCGCCGAGCAGGTCGCCTGCGCCGGTTCTGTGGGCGAGCGGCACATAGGCGGCGCGGCCGGGGCCAACCGCCAGCGAGAAACCGATGAGGTCGGCCAGCATCGGGTCCGACGACGTGGTCTCGGTGTCGAAAGCGACGATGCCGGTCTCCTTGGCCTGGGCCAGCCATGTCTTGAGCATTGCCGTGTCGCGGATCGCGACATAGGCGGCCGGGTCGATCCTGGCGGCGGATGCCGCTTCGAGACGAAGTGCTGAAAGCAAAGAAGGGGTATCGCCAGCCTTGGCGGTATCGGCCTTGGCTTCAGCTTGTGCTGCTTCGTTGGTTCCGCCGCCCCGAGCAACTGCTGGTGCGCCCGACCCGACATCGGGGCCATGCGCGGTGTCGGCGCGCTCGACGGTGACAGCGACGGCCTGGACATCGCCGGCTTCGGTGCTGGTCGCCTCGGCCACGCGGCGGGTCAGCGAGGTGAATTCCATGGTCTTGAGGAAGCCGATCAGCTTCGGCCCGTCCGGTGCGTGCAGCACGAAATCGTCGAGCCCGTCGGTCACCGGCACGTCGTTCTTCAGCGTCACCAGCTGACGCGAAATGCGCGCCTTGTCAGCATTGGCGATGATGGATTCGCGCCTTTTGTCCTGCTTGATCTCGCTGGCACGGGCGAGCAGCCCGTCGAGGTCGCCGAACTGTTCCAGCAATTGCGCTGCCGTCTTCGGCCCGATGCCGGGCACACCCGGAACATTGTCGACGGAGTCGCCGGTGAGCGCCTGCAGGTCGATCATCTTTTCCGGCGGCACGCCCCATTTCTCGATGACTTCGGGGATGCCGATCTGGCGATCCTTCATCGGGTCGTACATGCCTACCGTGGGGCCGACCAGCTGCATCAAATCCTTGTCCGAGGAGATGATGGTGGTGTCGCCGCCGGCCTCGCAGGCAAGCTTGCAATAGGTGGCGATGAGGTCGTCGGCCTCGAACCCTTCCATCTCGATGCAGGGCAGGTTGAAGGCGACGGTAGCCTGGCGGATCAGGCCGAATTGCGGGATCAGGTCTTCGGGCGGCGCGTTGCGGTTGGCCTTGTACTCCGGGTAGAGCTCGTTGCGGAAGGTTTTCGACGAATAATCGAAAATGACCGCGAAATGCGTCGGCACAATGCCTACATCGGTGTTGCGGGCGTCCTGCATCAGCTTCCACAACATGTTGCAGAAGCCGGAAACGGCGCCGACCGGCAGGCCGTCGGATTTGCGGGTCAGCGGCGGCAGTGCGTGATAGGCACGAAAAATGTAGCCGGAGCCGTCGATGAGGAAGAGATGATCGCCTTTTTTCATGCCGGCAGGGATAGCGCGGCAGGGCGGCGCGGTCCATGGCAAAGGCACGCTTCCAACAGGCGTTGCGGGGCCATCCTGACAGAGGCTGCCTGTGAATGCCTCGTTATGGACCTCGGCCGCTCACAACCATGTTACAAAAGTGTAATTTTCGTGCCCTTGAAACGCCACGTTCGAAGACACAAATACATGTCATCGGCAGTTTTCGCCGAGTCCGGAGCAAGGCCCGTCCCCCGCCTATCCCGGACAACTGCGGCAGCCTATCCCCCCTCTCCGGGCTGCCGCAACGTTTCGAGTAAAGGCCGCCGTGGTTTCCCCTCCACCACGGCGGCTCTTTTTTGCCTTTCAACAAGCAAATTCCAGCCCGTGGTCTAATGATCGCGGGCTTTTCGTTTTGATGCGCTGCCCTTACGGTCCCGGCACCGAAAAGAAAGGCCCGCAATAATGTCCACCATTTCCCCCGTCCTCGACCGTATCGATAAAAATCTCGACCAGAGTCTGGAGCGCCTGTTCGGCCTGCTCCGCATCAAGTCGATCTCCACCGATTCCGACTATGCCGCCGACTGCCGCAAGGCTGCCGAATGGCTGGTGGCCGAACTCAAGCTGATCGGCTTCGACGCCTCCGTGCGCGACACGCCCGGGCATCCGATGGTGGTGGCGCATCATGAGGGGCCGGCGGGTTCGCCGCATGTGTTGTTTTACGGCCATTACGACGTGCAGCCGGTCGACCCGATCGAGCTTTGGGAGAACGATCCGTTCGCGCCGGCGGTTAAGGAGATCGAGCCCGGCCACAAGGTGATCACCGGCCGCGGCTCGGCAGACGACAAGGGACAGTTGATGACCTTCGTCGAGGCATGCCGGGCGTGGAAGCAGGTGCATGGCAATCTGCCGTGCCGCGTCACCATCCTGTTCGAAGGCGAGGAGGAGTCAGGCTCGCCGTCACTGAAACCGTTCCTGGAGGCGAACGCCGACGAGCTGAAGGCGGATTTCGCGCTGGTCTGCGATACCGGCATGTGGGACCGCGAGACGCCGTCGATCTGCGTGTCGCTGCGCGGCATGGTCGGCGAGGAGGTCACCGTCAAGGCGGCCAACCGCGACCTGCATTCGGGCGCCTATGGCGGTTCTGCCGCCAATCCGATCCGCATCCTGGCGAAAATCCTCGCCGACATCCATGACGAGAATGGCCACATCACCATTCCCGGCTTCTATGACGGAGTCGAGGAGACGCCGTCGCAGATCCTGAAATCGTGGGAGACGCTGGGCGAAACCGCCGAGACCTTCCTCGGGCCTATCGGCCTGTCGATCCCATCAGGCGAAAAAGGCCGCTCCGTGCTGGAGCTGACCTGGGCGCGGCCGACCGCCGAATTCAACGGCATTATCGGCGGTTATACGGGCAAAGGGTTCAAGACGGTGATCGCGGCGGAGGCGTCGGCGAAAATCTCCTTCCGCCTCGTCCACAAGCAGAATCCCGAGACGATCCGCGCGGCGTTCCAGAAATTCGTCAGGGAGCGGATTCCTGGGGACTGTTCGGTCGAGTTCCATCCCCATGGCGGTTCGCCGGCGATCCAGCTCTCCTATGATTCGCCATTCCTGGCCAAGGCCAAGAACGCGCTGTCGGATGAATGGCCGAAGCCGGCGGTAACCACGGGCGCCGGCGGCTCCATTCCTGTCGTCGGTGATTTCCAGACCTATCTCGGCATGGAATCGCTGCTTGTCGGGTTCGGCCTCGACGACGACCGCATCCACTCGCCCAACGAGAAATACGAGCTGACCTCCTTCCACAAGGGCCAGCGCTCCTGGGCGCGCATTCTCGATGCGCTGACGCGCTGAAGCAGCGGGAAACCAGTTTCTGGTTGATTTTTCAGCGGATCGCGGCGAGGACGACCGACAAGTTTAATATGCTGCAGCGTCCTTTGCGCATCTCAAGAGATGCGCGGCGCTGCAGGCCGCGATCCGGAGAAGACAATGAGCGACATCCGCTTCCACAAGAACGATCTGCCCGACCTGTCCCATTACAATGTCGACGCAGTGGCCATCGACACCGAGACGCTGGGGCTGAACCCGCACCGCGACCGGCTCTGCGTGGTGCAGATCTCGCCGGGCGATGGCTCCGCCGACGTGATCCAGATCGCGCCCGGCCAGAAGAAGGCGCCGAACCTTGTCAGCCTGCTCAGGAACCGCGGCATCACCAAACTGTTCCACTACGGCCGTTTCGACCTCGCCGTGCTCCACAATGCCTTCGGCGTCATGCCGGAGCCGGTGTTCTGCACCAAGATCGCCTCGCGGCTGACCCGCACCTATACCGACCGGCACGGGCTGAAAGACATCTGCTTCGAACTGCTCGGCGTCGGACTTTCCAAAGTGCAGCAATCGTCGGATTGGGCGGCCGACACCTTGTCGCCCGAACAGCTCGAATATGCCGCGTCCGACGTGCTCTATCTGCACCGGCTGCGCGATGTGCTGGCCGGGCGGTTGGCGCGGGACGGGCGTACCAAGGAAGCCGACGCCTGCTTCCGCTTCCTACCGACGCGTGCCAAGCTCGATCTGATGGGTTGGGGCGAAGAGGATATTTTTGCGCACAGCTGATGGTTCGGGCCCTTCGTTCCGCTGGAACCGGATGGGGGTGGCGGCGTTGTTCTGCGCATTCCGGATGGAAGTGCGACGAGAGGGGATGACATGGCAGACCGAAAGCCGATAGCAACCGCCCCGACGGACGGGTCCAAGGTCACTGTCCTGTGGAAGGACGGCGCCGGTGTCGTCAGCGAATCCGTCGGGCAGTACCGCGACGGCGCCTGGTGGGTCTACACCGACAGCGATACCCAGAAAAAGGTCGAGCCGACGAGCTGGCGGCCTGCCTCCAGTGACGATGACGACGACCCGTGAGCCCGCTGGCGGGTTGATGTGCTTTCGCATAGCGTGAAGCCGTTGAAAATGAGGCCGATTCGGGGCCGTCCGCTCCGCAGCCGCCTCTCATTCTGGAGGGACTCGCCATGGGCATCGAAAGCCTTCTCATCTTCCTGATCATCGGCGCCATTGCCGGCTGGCTCGCTGGCCTCATCGTCTCGGGCTTCGGCTTCGGCCTGATCGGCAACATCGTCGTCGGCATTATCGGCGCCTTGATCGCCGGCTGGCTTTTCCCAAGGCTCGGCTTTGCCATCGGCGGCGGCATTCTCGCTGCCATCATCAACGCCACGATCGGCGCCGTCATTCTTCTGGTGCTGGTCAAGGTCCTGAAGCGAGCATGAGGCTCAAGACGACAAAGGGCGCGCCATGAAGCAGAACACGCTCTATCTCATTATTGGCGCGCTCGTTGTCGTGGTCATCGCGCTCGGTGCGTATGTCTATCACGAACAGACCAAGCCAAAAGGCGTCGAGCTCAAGATCGACGACAAGGGCATTTCGATCCAGCAGAACTGAGCCTGCCGTCGACGGCGGCGGGCGTCGGCTGGCTGCATGTAAAAAGGCATTGGCGAGGTCTCCCGCGATTGCCCCGACATGGAATTCGAATGACGGATCGACGCTTCGGCGCTATGATGTCGATACAGGGCGTTTGGGGTCAACCAACCTATTACTAGGAGGTTGCCATGAAACACCAAACACTGGACCAACTGCATGCAGTGGCCGAGGTCAACACACAGCCGGTAATGAGCCGAACCCAACGTCTCGTACGTTGGGCCGAGCTTCTTGAACGTGAGCCCAGCCGGCTCCTGACCGCGCTCGCCGGGACTGAATACCGTGCCCCGCCGGAGCGCGATGTCATGCGAGGCGACGGCTCGCCGATAGCGGTTGCCTTCACGGACCCCATATTGCACGACGAAGGTCTGAAAGACGACAGCTATGGCGAAGCCAAGCGCTTCTTCGAGCTGACCGACCACCAACTGCACGAGATCGTCTGCTACTGCCATGTCGGCGAGGTTATGCAATCGTCCAGGGCAGCGCTCTCGGTTCGTGCGGCGATCGGCTGACGCATGTCCACCAGGTGATTACCTGGTGACGGGTGATTTTGGGGCGCGGTCGAACGCGAAGCTGCGACCATTTGCGATCGCGCCCCAACCCGGAACATGTCCGCGACTGCCTGATCGCGGCTGAGAATGGCTTGGGCCTTGCCGCCCGGACAAAATGCCATGCGAGGATTGTTCCTTCGCGGCGGGCGCGACTGCTTGCCAGCGCCAAAATCAGGGGCTCGAACAGCGCGATCACTGCCGGACCCTAGGCATTTGATTATCAATCGCCTTGAATTTTTCCGACTTAACCCGCCCTTAACAGTAACCTTTTGATTTCATTCACATCCGTTACCGCCAACGTGCCGCTTGTGCCCGTCTACTCGCGGCGCTTACCTGAGCGCACCTCCAAGATCCTTGATGGTAGCGATTCGTCGGCTCTCCACTGAGTGGAGAGCCGACCCCCGCTAATTATGCGGCAGCCAGAAGCTGGTACCCGTCATCATTGCTGTGCTGAATTTTGATCGGTTGCGGCTTCAGGGTGTGCACGCTCCGACGCGACAGCTCATCCATGCCAGCTCCGGAAGCTAGATCAAGTTTTTCAATCGCCAGGCGCCGGATGATTGTCTCCGCCGACCCGTCGATCACAAACTCGCCTCGTTCCCATCGTCCTACCGACTGCTTGTCATGGTGAACAAGCACTGCAAGCTCAGCTTGAGTATACCCCATCTCTGTTCTTAGAAAACGAAGCTCGTCAGGGCTAATCCCATGCTCGTGTGAGACAATGCCAAGAGCGATTACACGATGAAGTTCATTAACAGCCGGGATGGTGATGATTTCGTCACCTTCATCGTCGTTCACGAAATCAAGACCGCTAATGAAAACGTTCTTCAGTCCGCATTCGGTGTAGTGGTGGCTATTCATCGTATTCTCCATTCAACGAACCTGCGCGGGTAGACGGCTCGTCAACCCACATAACACTAACAATTTTTAGGAAGGTGCCGGTCTTTTCAGGAACGACTATCACTCTCAGAGTTCGGCTATTGCCGTTGGGACAGAGACCTTCCATCGCATATTTCTTGTACGCCGGTCGCGTACTCTCCATTGGCTCCATATGCACAAAGCCATTTTTGAGGACGTACAAAACGTCCCCCATGATGATGTTTCGTTCGGCCATACGCTCGATCGCGTGGCGCTTATAGGAAATGGTAAGCGCTTTCGAACGCGCGATTGCGCGTATTTCGTCCGTTGCTTGTCCTTTTGGCCAATCACAACCACGGACTACAACGCCCCCATGCCCGCTTGGTTTCATATTAGGTATATCACTATGATACATTTTAAAAGTGTCCCTTTCCCTAAAAATTTGTAATTTTGGTAAAAAATCTTTCCACGATAGAAAAGGGCGCCCTGGGAGGTAAGGGCGCCCTATTTATCACTTCTTGATGTGCGTCACGATATGCGTGTTCGGCTTGCGAACCGCAGTCGTAACAGTCGTGAACCGACCCGAGACCGCACTGCGGCCAATCGTAATCGTCTTCCTGCTCATGCTCATCACCTCCTTTCCGGAGCACGGTGCTCCTAGGGAGACGGGGTGAATCACATAGGTCCATGTATCACCGTGATACTTCCTTTGTCAACGATATCGGATTGCGGGTCTGTCAAATATATCGCCAAAAAGGATCGCCATAGCCGCACGCTGGCGACGATTGACGTCGATGGCCGCGACGTTGGCGAGATCAGGATCGCCCCGAGAGGCTGGCACGGCCCTGGATCGGCAAACGCCGTGCAATTAAAGAAACCACAGGGTTTGATCGTGGACCTGCTTCAGCTCCCCTTCCAGCCGCCACGCGGTCAAAGCGGATCGAGCGCCACCCTTCGGCGGCGTAACTGCCTATCGGCTTGAAGATCGTCGTAAGGTTCTGCGGCGCCGATCGCTCGCAATGCTGTAATGCCGGCGGCGATCGAGACAGGTCCGGGATTGTCGGCGAGCAGTTTAGCCAAAGCTGCCATGCTGTCAGCCATTCTTGAGCCGGCGTCCATATTTGTCGCCATCGGCAATAAATTCGGTGTAGGCCGCCTCCAGCTGCTCGACTGCCTGGTCTTTTGAACTCTCTCGTCCGCCCAAGCTGCAGCCTCGACCCGTGTCGGGATCGGTGCCGTTGACGAACCATGCCCAGCTGCCGGGTTTATCACCGCTGACCGTGGGCATGATGCGCCCGGCTCCGTGGTCGCCGTGACGGGCCGAAAAGTCTTGGGGAACCTCGCGTCCGCCGATAACGGTCCGCTCCCACTTGAGGTGCACCCGTGCCCCTCTATCGCGCGCGAAGGCGAAAGCCTCGGAGCGCCGGAAAGCATGAGCCAACTCGATGCCCGCCTGATCGATCACCCGGAAGCCGCCATCGGTTTCTTCGACCTCCAACCGTTCTGTCATGACGGTCCTCTCACGCGCGAAACCTCTCAGTGTGCCAGACGATCTTCCCGTCAATTTTCATCGGCTTGTGAATGACCAGGCGCTTGGGCAGATGCTCAGGGTGAACTTCCAGCAGCGTGATCTTGATATTCCGCTTGCATCGGCTGCAGTCGAACTTCAGGCGCGCATGAACCGATCGACACGCTGGGCAAGGCAACCCGGTACAATATCCTGTCCCACGCGAGGGACGACGCGTCGAAAATCATGCATGCGAGCATCCCGGCTGTGGCAAGGATACGGGCTTCGGCTTTGCGCGACCGCGGCAGCCATCCCGCCGCCGTCGCGCGCCCAGCCAGGCACCAGGCCCCATTTGGCCGAAACAAAACCGGCCATGCTGGTGGACAGCTCTTCGCGGATGATGATCGGAAAGATCAGGCTCGGCGCACCATTCCAAATCGGAAAGCCATTGCCCAGCCGCTCGATATCGCCGGCATGCGCGAATTCCACCATGTCGGGGATTGTCGATTTGACGAAAACTCGTCCACACATTTCAGCAACCGCTCCATGGTGGCGGGGAACGGCCAACATGGGGAACGGAGAGAGAGCAAGTCAACCCGCCAGGCCATCGGCGCGGTTCTGCATCGCTTGAAAGACGCTACCGACCTCTTCGCTGATCTCGTCGGCCGCGATGCCTTCTTTGTCGGCGGCTTGCATTGCCTGGTCAGCGAGATCGGTGATGGCACCGGGATTATCTGTGATGGCATCTGGTAGGTGTTCAACCATCCATCGGTCGAGGAAGTTAATGCCGGGTGCTCATGGCCCCTCTTTAGAATTCAGGTTTCGCGCATCTTGTGCTCACCCCAGGGCTGGCGGCGTAACCTCTAGCCGTTTTCGCAGCCTATCCCGTCGCCGTCACGGTCGAGGTCATAGATATCCGAGCCAACGACCGTGACCGGCCCGCGCACATATGCCGGACCATTTCCCTTTCCAGAGGAGCAATCCACATCGCTGGCGATCGGAACACAGGCCCCGGTGTAGTTAGGGTCACAGGAATCTTGGGCGTGAGCGCTACCGAAGAAGGACGCCACACCAAAAGCAATCGCGCCTAGACGACGAAAGGCCATGCCCCATATCCACCCCGCTCGGATATTCCTACCTGTGGCTGGGTCTGTCAAACTTACAAACCCCTTCGTAGGATAGATTAGCCTCCCCTTGACCAGGGCGCCAGGCGGCAAGTGGCTAGCCGCGCCCGCCTCCGGAACCATTCCCTGCCGGCTGACGTAGGGTCAGTTGGAAGGGACATCCAACATGGTTGACGAGTTGGGCAAGCCGCCCGAAACAGCGAGCGGCATTGCCGCGCGGCGTCTGGTGACTGACACCGGTATCACCCCTGCACAAGCCACAGAGCTTGTTAGCTTCCTTGGCCCGTACAACTGGTCGTCGCTCTTGCGCGAAGCGCGCATGGTGAAGAAGCCTTAGAGTCGTTTGAAGTCGGCGAGTCCTAGTCGCATCCGCTGGCCTTCAGCGAAGGCGAGCGCGTAGCTTTGAAGCTCGAATGATCGGGTAAGTTCCTGGTCTTCCTCGACCACACGGACAAACCATTCGCCGCGCAAGTGCTTCACACGGCTGATCAGCCCTGGCTTGACCCACTGCGTTGCCGGTCGCTTCATGCTCTACGGCGCCGGCCCTGCGTGCTCCTGGACGCGTTTCCAGAGCCGTTCGCGCATTTCGCGGTTCAGGGTGATGAAGGCCGAGCCAACATAGCGACCAGTTCCGCGCTCGGCCAGCAACGCGAAGGCTGGCTTGCCTGGTTCACGCTCGACGCCGAGCAGATCGAACTCGCCGATCGCGTGGCACTTCGCCTTCAGCCAGTTGGTCGACGTTCCGCTGCGATACCGGCTATCCTTTCGTTTAGACACCACGCCCTCGAGTCCGGCTTGGTCGACAAGGTGAAAGACCCCGGCGCCGGTGCCCGGCAGAGCTTCGCTGAATTGGATGCGACTGCCTTTCGGGATCATCTCGGCCAGGATCTCGCGCCGGTCCTCCAGCGGCAGGTCCCGCAGGTCGTGGCTGTTTAGGTGGAGAAGATCGAACGCCACGAAATACAGGTCGTGCTGCCGGCGGGTGATCGCCTTTCGGACAGGCCAGCCTCATTCAGGACGATGATCTCGCCGTCGATGATTGCGCTCTCGACGCCAAGATCACCACCGGCCTTGGCCAAGTCGCGATATTTCGATGTCCAGTCGAGCCCGCGCCGAGTGAAGATGCGAACGCCTCCGTCGTCGATGATGATCTGGGAGCGGTAGCCGTCGAACTTCACCTCGTGAATCCATCCGTCGCCTTCGGGAGGCTTCTCGACAAGGGTCGGCAACAAAGGCTCGATGAACTTCAGACGCATGAAACTCACCCACCACCCGGGGATTAAATCAGCATGCGCTGAAATAGTTCCCAAAACGACAAAGGTCACCTGCCCTGATGCTACGGGCCAGTGATTTTCAGATCCGCTTGCTGCTGCGCCGATGGGTTGGTTGCGGATGTGAAAGCAAGGGCTCGTCCAGAGGCAATGACGGCTGCCCCTTTGCGACCCGTCCGCCCGAAATTGGCATTGGTGGCAACTCAGGCCGGGTACGCAGTTCTTCGGGCGACGGTCTTTTTGGAGGCTTCTTCCGTGCGACCGCACGGGCAGCTTCGGCAGAAGCAACGATGTTTAGCGCGGTCAGTATCCCCAAATTCGGGCCGCGAACGAGATCATAAACAGTCACGATCTGGATGCGCGGTCGATCGCCGCCCGGTAGGTCGATTCGTCCGAATCCGTGAGCTTCAGATTTCATGTCCCTAGTCGGCTCATCGAGGCAGACGAATACGCCGATCTCTGCCTGCTCGCGTTGAACAACGGCGCAGAGCGACCTTATCATATCGGGGCCAACATGGCGGCCAGCTTTAACCGACACCAATCCTCTACCGTAGGTCTGGCTACCGGTCTGAAAGACAATTTCACCATCTATTCCGCCGTCAGCTCCCTTGCCCCGCGACTGACCGCCAACTCTTCCAACTGCCCATTGCTGAAATGTGTACGGATCGTGTGATGCGAGCTTTCGGGCAGACATTTCGTCAGCCGGAATTCCGTTCAACTTGTACGATGCACCAGGCAGCCACGTCTTGAAACGATCCTCTATGACCTGGATAGCCAAATACGTGATGTCGATACCGATCCAATGCCGTTTTAGTTTCTCAGCGGCATGAATGGCAGTGCCACAGCCACAGAACGGGTCCAGCACCACATCGCCTTCGTTCGACGATGTCGCGACAATTCTTTCAAGCAGCGCCAGGGGTTTCTGTGTTGGGTAGCCGAGCGCCTCTTTCGATCGATTGCTAATAATTGGGATGTCCGTCCAAATCTCTTGGACCGGGACGCCTGGCATCTCATCGAGATATCGCTTGATCTGCGGAACCGCCCCCGGCCTGGTCTGGACAATTCTTCCTTCTTTGATCAGTGCGGCCATCTTGATTTTGGAGTATCGCCAATAGCGCTCGACCCCCATCACCTCGTAGAACGGGTTGCCGTTCTCCGCCCCACCTGGACCCTGAATATTGTCCAGCCGATAGCGTCGACCGTCTTCTTCGACCCGACGATAGTCGCGATCCAAATACTCGGCTGAATACGGTATATGTTGGACATTGAAAACGCGTTCCGCCGACCGTGCATAGAACAAGATGGTATCGGAGTTGCGGCCGAAATGCCTTGCCCCTTGTCGCCCGTCGCTATGTGCATGCGACCGTTTCCAGGAGATGTGGTTGACGAACCCTTCGCCGTTAAAAACGGCATCCATCAATATCTTGAGATAGTGACAGGCTGTCGGGTCGCAGTGCAGATAGATCGACCCAGTGGGTTTAAGAATGCGGCGGAGCTCCACCAGACGGACAGCCATCATGGCGAGGTAAGCCATCATGTCGCTTCTTCCAAGAAAAGTCTGGAGTGCGCGGAGCATATTAAAAGTGGTAATATCCTCACGGCTCAGATCATCGAGAGCTTTCGAGGCGCCGTCCTCCCAACTCCATGTGTCTTCAAACGCTTTGACCTGAGCGTCACCGCCGACAGGGGTTTTGTATAGGATGTTGTACGTGGCGTTCGAATTGAAAGGCGGATCTAGATAGACAAGATCCACGCTCTGAGATTTTACCTGTTCCCGTAAAACGGTGAGGTTGTCACCGAACCACAGTTGATTGACCACGGGAAATCCCCACTTTGTTCAGTAAATCTTGTCAGCATCTCCCTTAGATTGGGTTAACCATGGGGCGGCGGGCCGAAACAGCGGCGTTCTCTGGGTGCGCGAGCATAAAAAAGCCCGCCGGCGCGAGCCAGCCGGCAATTGGTCTGGAGTAGCTGGAGCGAGCCAGCAAATGTCAACGAGCGGCGGGGATGTTGGTTGCGCGAGTTCTCAGGTAGGGAATTTATCGCGAAGGAGGACATGAATTCGCTTTAGGACCATAAGAAGCGATAGGACAAAATTTGTTGATAGGAGCACAACTACGGCCTCCAATATCCTTTGAATTAGGCCATCGACAAATAACAATCCGGTCAAGACGATTACCGCGACCAGAGCAACGAGAATGGTATAAGAGATGTTGGCAAAGCTTTGCCTGAGCAATCGATCCCGAACGCTCTTTTTCCCGTCTGAATTACCGTCTGAAAAGCTGTAAATCAACACCAGAACGTTGAACAGTAGCCCCGAAAAAATTGCAAACACCGATATAAGCGTGCCGATGTTTGTGTCGCCAACCGAAAGACCAAAGGCAAATGCCGCGATGGCGAATAACAACGGAACGCCGGCCATTATCGCAAAATCTTCTGAGCTATACTTCTGTGTGCCCTCATCTTTGAACGTTGAGAAGTGATCTTCGACGATCATCCGAATATCGATTTTGCTCGTCATAACTCGATACCTCCGCGTTTCGCGATGTCCTCTACGATTTTCCCGAACTCTGATTTCAGGCTCGCGAAGGTTGGAAATCCGTCTTGACCGATCTTCACGTCCTCGGTCAGGTCATACGAGGTTGAAAGGCTTTCGGGCTTGGTTAGGTTAATGGTTTTCAATTCGCCACCGACCTTGATTTTTGTCTTGACCACGTCGAAACCGTTTTCGTCGAAATCAAAAACCTCATCGAGTTTTTTCTCACCTTTTGCAAAGGCGATCAGACCGTCGCGCTTAAACATGCCCTTGTCAGCGGGCTGAATCGAATAGACAAACTTGCCGGGCTGCACAGTCTTGTTTCCGCCAAACCGGTCAGCGATATCGGCGGGGATCTCGTGCTTTTCCACAATGATCTCCTCTACCGTACCAGTTTTCAGCAGGTCCGACAAAGCGTCTGCGATAGTCAGGCTCCGGATATGCAGCCGGAACTCGGGATATAGCTTGTCAAATTGCCCGGTAACAGCAGTCTCAAAAAGACTCCTGACACCACTTAATCCCCAAGATTGTATGCAGAGGATACCCCTTCGCTCGTTCTCGGGGAGCTCGAGATGAAAATAAAATGGGTCTGGAAGCGACTCAGTTTTCTTTTTGTTGTAGGCGACCTTACCACTGTCAGTATCGATGATGTCCGAGGCGAACCCGTAATCGCCGGCGTTGAGAAAGCCGATCAAGGGGCCGGTTTTCCCCCATTTCGGCTCGATACTGAAGACCTTTTGATGCAGCGGGATTTTGCTGAAGGTCGTCATTTTATTGAGAATTTTCGCTATCGCGGCCCTCAGGTCAGTCGCGCCGTCAAATTTCCCGAATTTCAAATTCTCATTTGACTTTGCATATAGGCTGCGCACCTCGATAAGATAAGCATTCGCCCTACATTTTCTTGCCACTCAACCCTCCCCGACTTAATCCATCCTATGAAAACGGCTTGTCGCCAAAAGTCTAGTCGGCCCGGGGCTGCCGGATCCTTGCCAGGAACCGCTGTTCTGGTGACTATCCACCCCTAATCAACCGCCAAATGTCCGACCAGTAGGCCGTGACAAGGGAGGCAAGTGCGGCCGCAGCCATGCCAGTGACGCCGAGAGCTCCAAGCCCCATCAACTTCCAGCGCGTCACTTCGGCCGTCACCTCCTTAACGCTGGTCATGTCCTCGTTCAGTTTGCTTACTGCGGTCTCGGTCGCAGTGACGCGGTCAACGAGTTGGTCGGTCTTGGCGTAAATCTTTGAGCGACTAGCTGCGGCGCGCTGTTCCGATTGCTCATAGCTGAGTGCGGCACGCGCATCGCTGTCCTTGATGTCGCGACGGATCTCGGTGATGTCGCGCTGCATGTTCTGCGTGGCTTCCAATAGCCCGCCAATCATCATTTCCAGGCTTTTGGAATTTGCTGCCGGCATGAGGGACACCTATTTCCAGCAGCCGCGGCGCTGGCCGTTGCGGTCATTGCCGATTACTCGCTCGTAGCCAGGCCGGTTTGCCTTAATCAGGGGCAATGGTGCCTTCAGGGCTCAGGCTGTTCGACTGAAATCCCGCGCAGCTGCTCGCAGGCGTCGATTGGCATCCCGCTGCCGCGAAGGCCAGAAACACACAGATCGTAGTCAGACATGCTGCTGAGCTTCGCATTGTCACCCTTCCTTTCGAGTTCGGCTTTGACGTCGGCCGCGGCGACTTCGGCAATGCGGCGGTTGTATCCTTGGGTGTCACCCTTCCAGTGCGCGATCGGGTAGATCACCGCGCCAGCCACGATGGCGCCGGCGGCTGCACCGAGGCCGAGCTTGATTCAGTCGAGAATGCCGAGCCCGATCATAGAACCACCATGCCAGGAAGGCGGCGATCGCCACCAAGCTGACCGCGCCGGCAATGCGGAGCGCATAGTCGAGCGCTGAAATGATGAGGTTTATGAGCCCTTCCATCATGCCGCTCCCGTGTCCAGCGCTTCGGCTAGGTCTCCCGACGAAGCCCGACTACGTCCTGACGATCGAGAACTTGACTTCATTCGTTAGGCACGTCCGGGAGGTCGCACGGTCCGAACGGGCCCTCGTCATCTATTCGGGTGGCTTCCCTTCACGACCGGCGCTTGCGACGATCACAAGGCTGGCGGCCCAGGCGCAGGTGCCGACATTTCACTGGGGAGATAGGGACGCCGGAGGCGTTCGTATCTTCCACCATCTCGAAAGGCATCTTGCCGAGGTCCTCATTCCGTTGTGCCCCCACAATGATGGATACTGAACTGCTCCGCCGCTTCGGGAGGCCCGCGCCCGGGGTGGCCGTTCCTGTCGGAGACATGCGCGCAAGCGCGATCGCCAGCTTGGCGGACTTCCTCACCGCGAATCACACGAGCAGGAGGAGTTCGATCCCAGAAGTCCGATTACAGTGTCTCTTGCTGCCGTAGAGCAGAGAGCGCCGATGCCCTGTACGGATCTCCCTGCAGTCACGAACGGCGGTCCGGCGACCAGATGATTCCTGCTATCGGAGGCGCACCGGCTTTCGCATGTCGGATATTCGTTTCGGCGTTTGGTTAACCGTCGCTGTTTGGTTCAAAGTGGACCATCGCTTGAGGTATGGACAGCAGCTTTGCCGCGTCCTGCCGTGGATATCACCCGTGCGTTGTTGAGCTTAAGTTCGTCCAGATAGTCGGCCCACCATTGCATCATCCGAACTCGCTCTTCCCAGTGCTCTGCCCGGGCGTAAGCGCGACGAACGTCGTTGTTCTCAATGTGGGCCAGCTGCCGCTCTATAGCGTCTGGGTGCCACTTTCCGCATTCGTTTAGCAGCGTTGATGCTGTTGCTCGAAAACCGTGTGCGGTAGCTTCTTCCTTGCCGTAGCCCATACGGCGCAGGGCGGAGTTGAGCGTGTTGTCGGAAATCGGGCGCGAACCCGAACGGACACCAGGAAACAACAATGGTACTCCGCCGGAGATTTCTCTAAGGGAGGTCAGGACGTTGACGGCCTGTCTCGAAAGGGGAACGCGGTGAGGCCGTCGCATCTTCATACGTGCTTGAGGAATGATCCACACCGAGCTTTCGAAATCGAACTCATCCCATTCGGCCCCGCGCATCTCGCCGGGCCGGGAAAACAGTAGCGCCATCAGCTTAAGGGCGGCTCGGGTTGTTGGCTGTCCATCAAACGAATCGACTGCCCTCAGCAAGCCGGCCAGGGCTTTGGGGTCGGTGATTGCGGCACGTGGCGTGACCGTTGGGCTGATGAGTGCACCCCTCAGAGCGATCGTCGGATCTGCATCCGCGCGTGAAGTCGCGATTGCGTATCGAAACACGGTGCCGATGGTGGAGCGAAGTCGCCGGGCCGACTCGTATCGCCCGCGCACCTCCACGCGACGAAGGGCCGCAAGGACGGTTGCTGGATCGATCTCCCGAATGCATTTGTCGCCGAAGGTCGGATAGGCAAAATCGAGCAGCCATTTCACCTTGCTGATCGTCCGGTCGGCACGTCCCTCCTTCTTGAGTTTGTCAACGTATTCGTGAGCAATTGAGCGAAACGAATCCTTGGACGAGTCGGCCTTCCGCAAACTGCGTTCCTGCCCGGGGTCGGTGCCAGCTATCAGGAAACGTTTGGCGTCATCGCGCGCCTGGCGTGCCTCGGCGAGGGAGACGAGAGGATAGCTTCCCAGCGCTAGGAGTTTCTGCTTCCCGTCAAACCGATAGGCGAGGCGCCATAAGCGGGTTCCCCTGGGCTGCACCCAAAGCTGGAGCCCGCCACCGTCGGATAATTTCAAGAGCTTGGAAGCCGGTCGGGCGTTTCGACATTTCGCGTCGGACAGGGCCATCTCTGGGAGATCCTGTTGGCTGCTTCGATACCAACAGGTTGTCCGATACCAACAAAAATACCAACCCGCGGGCTCGTTGGACCAAATACGCCGAAAATCCGGGCAATACGCCCCGGTACGCCATTAGCGCGAAAAAAATAAGCGATTTCAGCCATTTATGGAGCCGTAGGCGTAGAGGTTTCGGCGGAAGGGCATGTCGGGAGAAGAGGGGATGGTGCCCAGAGGCGGATTCGAACCACCGACACGCGGATTTTCAGTCCGCTGCTCTACCAACTGAGCTATCTGGGCCTCGCCGGCAAACGAGATATCGTTGGCCGGATTTCAGGAAAGCACCGTGGGCGCCCCTTGAAAGCGCGTGGGTTATAGCACGGGAATCCGGCCTGTCCAGCGCCTAAGCGCCGATTTTCCGGGGCAATTGTCGCGGATAGGTGACGGGGCTCGATAGGCGTCGGCAAAGCAGCAATCGCGCAAGGTCGGCCAAGTGAAATTGTCGCGGCCGGCGCCGCGCAAACCCTACTTCGGCTCGTCGCTCTCGTCCTCATCATCACGCGCGGTGATGACATAGGCGCCCTTCAGCCAGCGGTTGAGGTCGATGTCCTTGCAGCGCGTCGAGCAGAAGGGATAGGTCTCGCGCGCCGATGGCTTGCCGCATTCGGGGCAGGGGCGCTTCGGGCGCAGCGGCGTGACCTTGTCGTCCAGGCTCATGGCCGCGCGGTGTGCCAGTTGGTGTGGACCTTGAAGCCTTCACCGGAAAGCAGCGCCACCGTCTCGTAGAGCGGCAGGCCGACGATGTTGGTGTAGGAGCCGACCAGCTTGACGACGAAGGAACCGGCGAGACCCTGCACGGCATAGCCGCCCGCCTTGCCGCGCCATTCGCCCGACGCGACATAGGCGTCGATCTCCTCGCGCGGCAGCCGCTTGAAGCGAACCCTGGATTCAACCAGCCTTTGGCGCAGTTTGCCGCCCGGCGTAATCAGGCAGATGCCGGAATAGACGCGATGCGAACGGCCCGACAACAGCCCAAGGCAGTTGGCGGCGTCATCCAGCGTCTCGGCCTTGGGCAGGATGCGGCGCCCGACCGCGACCACCGTATCGGCGGCCAGCACGAACCCCGGCGCATAGTCTTCCTCACTTTTCAGCGATGCCAGCGCCTTCTCGGCTTTTTCCGTCGACAGCCGCTTGGCCAGCGAGCGCGGATGCTCGGCGCGCAGCGGCGTCTCGTCGACATCGGCCGGCAGCACGCGGTCCGGCTCGATGCCGGCCTGCTGCAACAACTCGATCCGGCGCGGTGAACCCGAGGCAAGCACCAGCTTCTGCAAACTGCTCATCGCGGTCCGGATCTAATTCTTACTTGAAACGATAGGTGATGCGGCCCTTGGTCAGGTCATAGGGCGTCATCTCGACCAAGACCTTGTCACCGGTCAGCACGCGGATGCGGTTCTTGCGCATGCGGCCGGCCGTATGGGCGATGATCTCGTGTTCGTTTTCGAGCTTCACCCTGAACATCGCGTTGGGCAACAATTCCGTCACGACACCCGGAAACTCGAGGACTTCTTCCTTCGGCATTCGATACCTTTGCTTGGATTGCAGTTCCGGGGTCCTGGAGTGCCCAGGCCGGAATTTCGGCGGAACCTATATGATAATCGTCCGCTTGTGAACACGCTTAGATCGCGTCATATGCGACGCGATCTAAGCTTTTGTTATGCATGTCGTTGTCTCAAAACCGGGACCACTTTTGAGCGACATCCATTAATCCGCCGCGTTTTTTTCTTCCGGAAGCAAAAAACGTCGGCTAATCCGCGCTTTCAGCCGCTCGCGGACGTCGCGATAGCTGGCCATGATCTGCTCGCGCCTGCCGCCGATACCGGTCGGGTCCGGCATCGGCCAGTACTCAACGTCGACGGCAAGCGAGCGGGTGAGTTCGAGCGCGGCGTGGTGCGCTTCCGGCGCCAGCGTAACGATCAGGTCGAAATAGTCGTCCTCGAGATCGTCCATTGCTTTCGGCTGGCGCTCGCCCAGCGTCAGCCCTTCTTCGGCCAGCACCGCATCGACAAACGGGTCGCGCTCGCCCCTGTGCACGCCGGCAGAGGCAACGAAAATGGCCGGCGGCAGCATGCGCCGCGCCAGCTGCTCGGCCATCGGCGAGCGCACGGCGTTCATGCCGCACAAAAACAGGATGGAGCGGGGCAGCGCGGCAGGCAGTTCAGCCTCGCCAGTGCAGCACGCAGACCAGCGTGAAAAGCCGCCGCGCCGTGTCGAAGTCGATGTCGATCTTGCCGGCAAGCCGGTCCATCAGCGTCTGCGAGCCTTCATTGTGCAGGCCGCGCCGGCCCATGTCGATCGCCTCGATATGGCTCGGCGTCGACGAGCGGATGGCGTCGTAATAGCTTTCGCAGATCAGATAGTAGTCCTTGACGATGCGCCTGAGCGGCGTCAGCGACAGGATGTGGGTGACAACGGCAGCGCCATCCTCGCGGGCGACCGCAAACACCAGCCGGGATTCGGCCAGCGACAATTTCAGCCGGTAGGGACCAGCGCCGTCATCATTGACCGGCTGAAAGCTGTTTTCCTCGATCAGGTCGAAGATCGCCACCGCGCGCTCATGTTCGACGTCGGGCGTCGAACGGCCGATCGATTCGTCGAGTTCGACATCGATCAGCTTGGCGCGGGTTCGATCGTAGTCCGACATGGTGGCCTACATGTTCAGCCGGATGGCGACGGAGCGGCCATGCGCGTCGAGGCCTTCCGCCTTGGCCAGCGCGATCGCCGCCGGCGCAAGTGCTCTGAGTTGCTCCGGTCCGAGCTTCAGGATCGAGGTGCGCTTGACGAAATCGAGCACCGACAGGCCCGACGAGAAACGCGCCGAGCGCGCCGTCGGCAGCACGTGGTTGGAGCCGCCGACATAGTCGCCGATGACTTCGGGCGTATGACGGCCCAGAAACACCGCACCTGCATTGCGCATCCTGGCGAGAAAACCCTCCGCGTCGTCGATGGCCAACTCGACATGTTCGGCGGCGATGCGGTCGACCAGCGGCAGCGAGGCCTCGATTGTGTCCACCAGGATCACCGCGCCGAAATCGCGCCAGCTGGCTGCAGCCGTCTCTGCGCGCGGCAAACTTTGCAGCTGGCGCTCAACCGCCTGTTCTACGGCTTTGCCAAACGCGGGATCGCTGGTGATCAGGATCGATTGCGCCGACACGTCATGCTCGGCTTGGGCCAGAAGGTCGGCGGCAATCCAGTCGGGATCGTTGCTGCCGTCGGCCACCACCAGAACTTCCGAGGGGCCGGCGATCATGTCGATGCCGACCGTGCCGAACACTTGGCGCTTGGCCGCGGCGACATAGGCATTGCCGGGTCCAACGATCTTGGCGACCGGCTTTATTGTTTCGGTACCATGGGCAAGCGCTGCGATCGCCTGCGCGCCACCGACGCGGTAGATTTCCGAGACGCCTGAAATGTCGGCCGCCACCAGCACCAACGGGTTGATGACGCCGCCCGGCGCCGGCACCACGATGACGATGCGCTCGACGCCGGCCACTTTGGCCGGCACGGCGTTCATCAGCACCGAGCTCGGATAGCTCGCCGTACCGCCCGGCACATAGAGCCCGACCGCCTCTATCGCCGTCCAGCGCGAGCCCAATTCGACGCCGGCGGCATCGATATAGCGATCGTCCCTGGGCATTTGCCGTTCGTGATGGGATCGGATGCGATCGCGGGCGAATTTGAGGGCCTCGACAGTCTGCGGATCGGCTTGCTTGTAGGCCTGAGCGATATCTTCCTTCGACACGGCGATACCGAGCCTGTCGAGCTCGGCGCGATCGAATTTCCTGGAATAGTCGATCAGCGCCGCATCGCCCTCGGCGCGAACCCGCGCAATAATGGCGCGCACGGCGGTGTCGACGTCCTCCGACACCTCCCGCTTGGTGGTCAGGAAGGCTGCGAAACGCTGTTCGAAACCGGCGTCGGACTGGCGGAGCGTGATGGCCATCGGCTGCGTCTAGATCATGATGAGATTTGGTTGAAATCTCACCATGATCTAACCCTTTGTTGGAGCATGATCTTTTCCAAAAACCGGTACCCACTTTTTGGGATCATGCCTTAGCCCCTGTGCACCGGACGCGAGGTGGCTTCCCAGGCGCCGCCTATATCGGCAAGCCGCGCCTCGATGCATTCGACATCGAGCATGATCGTGCCGCCGCCGGAGAAGACCAGCTCAACGATGCCGGCTGGCTTGCTGATCTCGACAAAGCTGATTGCCAAGAGCGACAGCACCTCGGCCGGCCTGTCCCGGGCAATCCCGTTGGTCTTGGCGCCGAGCACGCGGTCGAAATGCAGCACCGCCTGGCGCCGTTCATTGTGCTGTCTGAACAGCCCGGACTTCGCCTCCCAGACGAAGCGGTTCATGGTCAGCAGGAAACGCTTGGCCGAAGGCAAATATTCGAGGTCCGAGACCTTCATCACGGCGTCCTGAACATGGGCCGAGACGATGCTCAGATCCTGATCGTCGAGCGCAATGAGTTTGAGGGCTGCCATGCGGAATTTGTGCCTAAGGTTGGTCTGAAGCCTTCTGTTAGGCGGTCTTAGCGATCCGTGCAACCGCGCCAATAGCTTCGGTTTGCGCTGCCCCTCATCGCCCTGCCGGTGTCCAGCCGATAGATGGGTAACAGTTTGAACCGGATACATAGGTAACAGTTTTCGCCTTATGTTGAGTTCGCCGCAGCGCCAAGCGGTTTGGTTGGCGCGGCGCTTCGGCGAACCAGTTTCCCGTGCT